>JAGHTJ010000128.1 GCA_018065375.1 Candidatus Equinaster intestinalis
GTTCTCGCCTGCGGGCTCGGTCCGCCACGGCTCTGACAGCACACTGTGCTGTCATTCACTACCGTGGTCGCCGCCTTCGTCTACATCGTCCCCTACATATGTGATACCAATGTTATCGTCGGTGTAGGGGCGGGTCTCTGTGCCCGCCCGTTTTGTTTTGCCGAGAATTGCGGCGGCAGCAAGCAGCCGCCCTACATAGTGTGATACCAATGTTGCTGACAGCGTAGGGAATGGGTTTGCTCGTTCCGAAAATCATAACAAAATACCCCTGCTTCAGGCAGGGGTATTATGTTATTTGAAATTACTGTAAATCTTCGGGAAAAAATTCAATTATCGGGGTTTCCAACGCTTTTGAGAAAATCATTAAATCTATGTCGGTTAAAAAGCGCTCGCCGTTTTCTGCGCGGCGAATAAAATAATGGTCAACATCAAACCCCAAAAGTTGCATTTTTGCGGCGAGACCGCGCTGCGAAAGCTTTTTTTGTTTGCGAATTTCGGCAATGCGTTTGCCGCAGAGATTATTTGTACCATCCCGAGCCTTTATCTTAAACATAGAAAGACCTCATTTTGTTGAATAGTGTTTACTTTTATATTATTGTATGCTATAATGTAGATGCAAATGGTGAACACTATTCAACATTTGTGAGGTTAATTTTATTTTATGGGGGAAATTTTATGGATTTAATTAAAGGAATTAAGGAAACCGGTAAATTTATTTCAAATAAATTTGTTTTGAAATTGTTTGTAACAATTTTTACGGTTGCCGCATTATTTGTGGCGTTCAAATTTGATTTATGGACGGATACATTTATGGAGATTACAACCTGGCATAATCTCTCCGAGCCCACTCTGTTATCGAAATTGTTTTTGATTTTTGGAATTTTGGGTATAGTTTTTATTTGGGTTAATTTATCAAAAATTTCTTTTGTTTTTTCATTTTTGTCGCTTTTTTCCTGTGCGGCAGAAATTTTTACCAACGCATATTCGCTTTACGGTCAATATGTAGCGAGCGATATGTCTTGGAGGATCGATCCGGAAACGCCTATATTTGTTTTGGTCGGAATTGCATCTGTTTTAGTGGGCTTTTTGTGCATATCAATGTCGGCAATCCGTTTCAAAAAAGCAATCGCTTGCTTTACTTTTGTTAAAAATAAGGAAAGGAATTTATTTATGGAAAACAAAAATGCGGAATCGGAAACTTCTGTAGCCGAAAACAGCGTTCAGGAAAGCAAACAATCAACCGGCAGCAAAAAAATTGTTATTTGCGTTATCGGCATTGTGCTTGCAGTAGTAATTGTAGCAGGCATATATTTGGTTACATCTCTTTTCAAAAAGCCTTTCAAAAGAGAAGAGACCGAAAAACCGCTTTTCAGCAACGGTTTGCTTGTCTTTGAGCAAAACGGCAAATATGGCTATATAAATAAAAAAGGTCAGTTTGTAATAAACCCGCAGTTTGATTATGCTGTTAATTTTGATAAAAACGGGCTTGCGCTTGTAAAATCCGGCGATAAGTGCGGCTATATAAACACCAAAGGTCAATATGTAATAAATCCGCAGTTTGATAATGCCGGAAATTTTGCCGAAAACGGGCTTGCACTTGTAAAATCCGGCGATAAGTGGGGTTATATAAACACCAAAGGTCAATATGTGATAAATCCGCAGTTTGATGGTGCGTTACCGTTTTTCAGTGATGGATATACGATAGTTGTAACAGGAAAAAATAATTTTGGAGTAATAGATGAAAAAGGTAAATATATAGTTAATCCACATACTTTTGAAAACGCAGAAGAATATTTTACGATCATATCCATATACCTATTACAAAGTTGAGAAACAGCGCATAGTCTTAAAATCTTTTTCGAAGAAAAACGACCCCGTATGGGGTCGTTTTTTGTTTCATATTATTATAAAGGGCGTTATCGATGAGCTCGCCTATGGCGGCGATTACCTGCGGGGTGTCCTCCTTATAGGTCATACCGTACCATTTATCCTCACTGGCGAGCACCTTAACGCTCTTTTTGCCGCTTTGCATAAGGTTTTTAATGGCGGAAATTATATAAAACTCGCTCTTTAACTCACCGCCGCGCTGCTTTAAGAACTCGGTGAAATCTTTTTCGCAGCATTCAAAATAATCGGGGGTGAGGCCCCACATATTCATTGACACCACACTGTCGGGCGAAAGGGGAATGCGGGTTGCGCCGTCGTCCTCGGTAAATGTGCAGTCCGAAAAAATCTTGGTGCGCTCAACGATATCGGTAAGATAGCCGTTTTCCACTGTGCAGATTCCGCGGGAAACATGGCCGTTTTCGGTAAGTGTATTCGAGAGGCGGAAGCCCACCATACAGAAATTCTCACTATCGGCTTTCAGCTGATTATAAATTTGGTGAAATGCCGATTTTCCGTAATAATCGTCCGCATTTATAACGGCGAACGGCTCGTGGACAACATCCTTACAGCAAAGCACCGCGTGGCCCGTTCCCCAGGGTTTTTCTCTGCCCTCGGGCACGCTGAAACCGGCAGGGAGATACTCTTTTTCCTGAAAAACATATTCAACCTTAACGCGCTTTTCAATGCGCTTGCCCACAACCTCTTTGAAATCCTTTTCGATATTATGATTTATAACAAAAACTACCTTGTTGAAGCCGGCTTCAACCGCATCGTAAACCGAAAAATCGAGAATTGCCTCGCCGTTTTTACCAACGGGGGCTATCTGCTTGCATCCGCCGAAGCGGCTGCCCATACCTGCCGCCATAACAATAAGTGTAGCATTAAAATTATCCATAGAAAAATCACCTTTTAAGTAATATTGCGCGAAAAATCTGCTATATTTCAGTATAGCCCTTAAAAAAATCTTTGTCAAGAGGTGGAACTCAATGTTTACAACCCTTAACCCTCTGCCCGAGCCCGCCCGCCGCCGAAAAGTGGAAAGCGAGCGCATAAAATATGCGGGAAACGAGTTTTACACAAGCCGCCTTGTTTCCAAAAAAGCCGATAACCGCAAATTCATACAAAAATTTTTAAGGGAATGCAGGGTCCCCGTAATTTTACCCACCGATAACAATGTGCGTATGCTTAAATACAAAATAATGCTCAACACCGTTTTGCGCTTTTGTTCCCCCAAAACAACCGATGCCGCTTTTTATGACCCACTCGGCGACATTACCTGCATATTTTTTGCCGCCGTAAAGGCGTTTCGCACGGTTTTTCTCGTAAGCGAAAATGATGTTTACGATGCTATAAACGAAAATCTTTTGTCTCATAGCGGTATATGCGCGGTGAGAAAGCAAAAACTAACCGAAATAGACCGCGCCGATATAATAATTTCCGCCGCCGACCTGCCATTTTCCTCGGCTCCCTATGTTTTCGGGGAATACGGTTGGTTTGTGGACAATAGCCCCGTTTTCTCCTGCCCGTTTCCCGAATTGCCCGCTTATGCCGATATTTACAGCGCCGCGGCAGGCATTGAGGAATACTTTGGCGAAAAGCGAATTTCGGCGGCTTACTGCGAAAATTTCTCGGGCGGTGGTGTGATAACCCCGGCAGAAAGCTTTTTTAAGTAATCTTTCTTGACATAATAAGGAATATACTATATAATAGTCCTGTTACAGCAAAGTTGCTGAAAATGAAACGAAACGGAGCTCTTATAAAATGGAGAAAAAAATCAGACTTACGGATGACGGTCTTAAAAAGCTTCAGGATGAACTTGAGTATTTGAAAACTACGGGCAGAGCCGATATAGCCGAAAAAATCAAAATCGCGCGCGGCTATGGCGACCTCTCGGAAAACAGTGAGTATGATGAGGCAAAAAACGAGCAGGCTAAAATCGAGGCAAGAATTGTTGAAGTTGAGGCGATGCTCAAAAATGTTGAAATCATAACCGATGTAAAGGGCTCGGCAAAAACCGTTATGCTCGGTTCAAAGGTTAAGATACTCGATGTTGAATTTGATGAGGAAACCGAGTACAGAATAGTTGGCTCCGCCGAGGCAGACCCCGATAAGGGCCTTATTTCGGATGAGTCCCCGGTAGGCAAAGCGCTTTTGGGCCACAAAACCGGCGAAACGGTTATGGCTGCGGCACCTGCGGGCGAAATCGAGCTTAAGATACTTTCCATTTCAAAATAAATTTTTCGGCAGGAAAGTTTTTTTCCTGCCTTTTTTCAAAAAGGTTGTGTAATTATGGCAGAAAATAATATACCGGCAGCAGAGCCCACCCAGGAAGAGCTTAACGAAATTTTGCGGGTGCGCCGCGAAAAGCTGCAAAATCTTAAGGATGCGGGCAAAAACCCCTACGAAATCACAAAGTTTGATTTTAACAGCTACTCAAAGGACATAAAGGATAACTTTGAGGAGTTTGAGGGCAAAACCGTAAGAATTGCGGGCAGAATGATGAGCCGCAGAATTATGGGAAAAGCCAGCTTTTATAATATTCAGGATGCTACCGGCAAAATTCAGCTTTATATTCGCCGCGATGATGTCGGCGAGGAGCCGTATATGGCTTTCAAAAAGTTCGATATCGGTGATATTGTGGGTATTGAGGGCTTTGTTTTCAAAACTCAGACAGGCGAAATTTCGGTGCATACTCAGAGCATTGAGCTCTTAAGCAAATCGCTTTTGCCCCTGCCCGAAAAGTTCCACGGTCTTAGGGACAACGACCTTCGCTACCGCCAGCGCTATGTTGACCTCATTATGAACAGCGAGGTTAAGGATACCTTTTATAAGCGCTCGCAGATACTTAAGGAAATCAGAAATTATCTCGATAATAAGGGCTTTCTGGAGGTTGATACTCCTATTCTCGTGCCTTTGGAAATCGGCGCATCGGCGAGACCCTTTAAGACACACCATAACACCCTCGATATGGATATGTATCTGCGCATCGAAACCGAGCTATACTTAAAGCGCCTTATTGTGGGCGGTATGGACAGGGTTTATGAGGTTGGCAGAATTTTCCGCAATGAGGGTATGGACACCAAGCATAACCCCGAGTTTACATCGGTTGAGCTTTATCAGGCGTATACCGATTATAAGGGTATGATGGACCTTGTTGAAGAAATGAACACCATGCTTGCCGAAAAAATCTGCGGAAGCAAGATTATTAACTATCAGGGCACCGAGATAAATATGGGCAAATGGGAGCGCCTTACTATGGTAGAGGCGGTTAAAAAGTATTCGGGCTGTGATTATTACGATTGGCAGACCGATGAGGATGCCCGAAAGTGCGCTAAAGAGCACCATGTTGAAGTGCCCGAAAATGCCACAAAAGGCACCGTTTTGGCAGAGTTTTTCGATGCGTTTGTTGAGGAAAAGCTTATTCAGCCCACATTTATTTATGATTACCCGGTTGAAAACAGCCCGCTTGCAAAGCGCAAGCCCGAGGACCCCGCATTCACCGAGCGTTTTGAGTATTTTATCAATGCTACCGAGTTCGGCAACGCTTTCTCCGAGCTTAACGACCCGATAGACCAGAAGGAACGCTTCGAAAAGCAGGTTGCCGCCAAGAAAAAGGACGAGCCCGACTGTAATGCCGAGGTTGATTACGACTATGTAACCGCCCTCGAATACGGTATGGCGCCCACCGGCGGCCTCGGCTTCGGTATTGACAGACTTGTAATGCTCCTTACCGACAGCGCATCAATAAGGGATGTTTTGCTCTTCCCGACAATGAAACCTTTGGAGTGAATAAGTCCCTATAAGTTACTGTAACTTACTAAATAATACGCTTTGACGGGAGTACTCTCCAAATTACTCTCCAATCCGTGCAAATAATTTATCCCACACCGAAATATTTCGGTGTGGGATTTTTCTTACTTGTTTTTCTTGCTTTCGTAATAATCTAAATACTGCTGATATTTCTGTATGATCATATTTTTTACATACTGTTCCATATAATCGTAATCGGGTTCACCTGCTTCGGTTATGGGGAGAAGTATTTTTTCTCGGCTGATTCGGGAATCGTTTATTTCTCTGTTGAAGTTATACTTTTCTGATAACCGATTGAGCATTGTAGCCATAAACAGATATATGTATTTTGATGTGTCATATTTTTTCAGATGAGTAACGTGATCAGAAGCTACAAACTGAAACGGTTCATAAAAGCAGGAACCTACGCTGCCTGAATTAGCTAAACTTAGGCAATCCTCGAAGACTCTCGTTTTGTTTTCGTTCCCGATAAATTGGTCAACCCCATTATTAAGAGATGTTGATGATACGTGCGGTTTGTCGCCACTAATGTGATCGTCTTTCTTTAAGCGTTTCCCTCGTTCTATCTCGTCAAATATTTTTTTGATGAAGAAAGAACCCCAACTCTTTGATGAAAGGCTTTCAATATCAACAAACCTTCCTAATTCAGAGAATCGTTCCTTACAATACTGTGTGTATCTTTCAACCTTAATTTGTTCACGCTCTTTGACATATGCTTGCATAAAATCATAGTCCGGGTTATCGATTGTATCTATGGGGAGCATAATAGATTTTCTTGCCAAATCATAACTTGATAACTGGTTTCCATACGTGCTTATTTCCGTGTTGTTCCGTAATGCACGGCAAAGAAAGATAGCCAAACACTCAGATAATGTTCTGTCCTTCAATTGAAGGCTATGAACTTTCATATCAATACTCGATTTTGTTTTATGGTAAAAAACATCACCCAAAAACGAAACCGATATGAAATTTTCGAACGTTCTATATGAACTGCTAGAAATGTCTATCCAATAATTGTCAATCCCATTGTTTTGGGAAGTTACTGTAATCCTTGGAACTGTTCCTTCTTTAAGTTGATCTTTTTTTATGTAACTGCCTGTTGGAATATTTCCTTTTGTTTCTGTAATAAAAAGACTGTCAATCTTAAAAGATTTCCATTCTCTATCGTTTAGACTCAGCATCTTCTTCACCTTTACTTTCAAACAAATACTGACGTCCCTGCATAATCATTGAGAACTCAAAAGAAAGATAATCGCCAATGGTCTTATCAAAGTCTGCATCTGTCGGGATTTCATCGTTGAAATAATAGAAGCTGTGAAGCCATTCGTCTTCGGCTTCTACTGTGGATTCTACGCAGAACTTTGTTTCTGCCTGCACTCTGCCGAACCAAACATCAAGAAGATGCTGCTTTTTGTCTTTGGCAGACTCAGTTTCGAGCAATCCGAGATGCGGGAATACTCTGAAACCATCGTCCTCAAAGTTTATGAACTTGCAAACCTTGTCAGCGGGGTGCGGCTGGTGAGCGGTAAATACAGCAATGCACGGCATAACGCCTACATTGTAAAAAGTGTCTTTGTTTAAGGTGATAACACCTTCAAGTGTGTGGTGTTTCATAATACTTTCCTTAAATGCTTGTTCGTCCTTTGTTTTTCCTGTCATAGATGATTGCGGTACAATAACCGCTACGCGAGCATCTTCTGTTAACGAATCAAGCAAATGTTCCACGAAAGAGAGTTCATATTGCGACGGATCAGTTTTTGAGCCTTGCGAATATGGAGGATTCATCATTCCGACAGTTGCACCTTTCAACTGTACTTCCGCAGGATTTTGGCGAAGAAAATCTTCGCATTTAATATTACTATTTCCGTCATCGCGTAAAATCATATTTGTTGCAGCAATGGCAAACATATTGCTTTGAAGTTCAAATCCATGCAACTGCTTTTTCTTAATATTTTTTCGTTTTACTTGATCAGTTCCCGCTTGCTCAAGCATATGGTGCATGGCTGCCACGAGAAATCCTGCTGTACCACAACAAGGGTCAAGAACAATATCAGTGGCTTTTACTTGAAGTAAGTCACAAAACAAATCACAAATATGTTTGGGTGTTAATACAATGCCAAGCGACTGACCGTCTCCACCCGAATAACTCATGAATTCACCATAGAATCTTCCAATAAAGTCTTCACTTGAGGTATGATATTTTATATTATCAAAGACATTCTTTTTTAGAAATTCTGTGTAGTATTTCAACGGTGTTTTTTCAAGTCTTTCATCAATTTCATTCAAACGGGCGCTATTTTTTATAATTGCAAACTCGCTCATCAACTTATCGCGTTTTGCATCTGGACCAACATTTGAAGATTTTAAGCGACGCTCAATTGCCGAATAAATCAACTGTCCATCGGTAATAGTATTATCACCAAGCAAATCTGTAACTTTGAAAAATTTATCATCTAATGCAAGTAAAATGCCGGAAACAACCAATGGTTTATCTTGATCTTTCAAAGAGCCGTATGTACGAAGATATTCATGCAAAACCGCAGCATCTTTTAAGATTTCTTCTGTTGTCTTTTCAATATCGGTTTTCTCATTTAGCACATTGCGAGTATAATACTCATCTATATTCTCTATTGTAAATGAAGTAAATGATTCTATATCGGGCAACACTTTATAGCCCTCTCGATCGTCAACATATAAAGGTGTGATTTTATGATGTTTTTCGTCTCCTGACACACCGATTGCAAATACTTTTTTAAAAAAGCTGTTCTGAGCGATATGCTTTGCATAGAAATAAGCTCCATTCACAGCATAATCAGAAATATCTTTTTGTTCAATAGATATAATACCTTTCTCAGTCATTTTTTTATGTTTTGACAAGTCTGCTTTATCTTCGATAACTATAACAAAATCTTTGACCACAGAAACATATTCAGGATATCCTACTTTTCCGGTTCCACGCTTTGAAGCAGTCTGCAACGCCTCATTTAATTCTTTCACGCAACTTCCTTGCGGATCATATTTTATTTTACAGTCGTCAAGTTGGTGAGCAACCCATAAATCTGTTCTTACTTCTTTTTTAGCCATTTTTCTTCTCCTCATCTTTCTTCTTCAAATATTCGTCTGCTGCTTTATTGAAAAGATCCGCCATACTGTGCATTTCATCATCGTAGGCGATAGTGGCAAGCAGCCGTTTGACTTTTTCCGGATCCATGCGGAACTGCACTTGCCGTGTCCGGTTTGCTTTATTTACTTTTTCCACAAACGCATACCTCCATATCACGAATGATATCATTATATCTTGATACAATGATATCATTTTGATAGCGAAAAGTCAACATTTTTCTCCAAACTCTCCAATTTCTCTCCAATACGCACAGAAAAGGCAGAAAACTATAGGAAAGTATAGGAACGAAAATATCGGGAAATCGGCATACCCGCACTCGATAGGGCTTCACGG
>JAGHTJ010000133.1 GCA_018065375.1 Candidatus Equinaster intestinalis
TACATCGGAAAGGGCACTCAAAATAACTCATCTTTTTTTAGTTTTCATTTTTTTACCTCCTTAAAATCCGGTACCATCAGCCATATCGGTTGCCGTGTAAATCCACAGATACCGTTAACTAATCAACTTTATTAAACCCCCCCCCCCGCATTTTGTCAAGTGGTTTTTACCAAATCTT
This sequence comes from Candidatus Equinaster intestinalis, assembly GCA_018065375.1. Next base: position 179 of record JAGHTJ010000133.1, read on the forward strand.
TCAAAGTTTTTCCGCCGAAGAAAAATGAAGCGAAGACACCAGTTTTTTCACGTTTTATCATTTTAATTTCGTCGGCGAAGCCGACACCTTACTTATTCACTATTCACTATTACTTATTACTTTCCTAAAATCGACACTTGGATTTTTAGTGAATAGTGAATAGTGAAGAGGTATTTATTAAAATCGACAACTCACTGTCGAAAGTTGTCGATTTTTGGTGGAGACGAAGAGGATTGAACTCTCGACCTTACGGATGCGAACCGTACGCTCTCCCAGCTGAGCTACGCCCCCGAATTCCACGAGAGTCATTATAGCACAGCATATTTCATTTGTCAATTTATAATTTACTCAACATTTACTCCTTTTTTGAAGGCACTGTTTCCGATAATATACAATATCACGCACTCTGCGGCATATACGGCGATTGAGAGAATAATAAGTTTATTGAATGTTGCAAGGGAAAGAGTGTTGCTGGTGAACAGATTTACGATTTCTTCCCAGGCAAAAATTTTGCCGAACAGATAGAATACTCCGAGATTTACGGTTTGTACGGCGAAGTCCAGACATATGGCAATTACCACACTTAAGAATATTTTATTATTCTGCGAGCGCTGGCCGATAACTATACCGATATAGCCGAACAAAAGAATTACGAGAAGCTCGCAAAAAATCAAAACCGCTCCCCTTGCCAAAAACGCGGCAAGATTAAAATCCGCTCCGCCTGCAAGAAGTGTAAATGTACCCGAAATAAACTGCTTTAGTGCCGCAAAATTCTCTTTTGAATAAAAGCAGATTAAAAGCCCTGCAAGAGATGCCGCAACAGATGTGAAAAGTGATGCCAATGCTGATAAAAACTTAGCCAGAAAAAGAGCATCGGGAGTTACGGGCAGCGAATGGGTAAGATAAGATTCGTCCTTATAAAAGTTTATTCTGAATCTGCTCCAGCTGCGGAGCACACAGGTTATAACGGCACTGAACATCATACTGATGGATGCGCCGATAAATATTTTTGAAATCACCGAAAAAATCGCGCCCTCAAATATACCGCAGAGCCTGCCGAAAGCGCCGAACAAAACTATTAAAATATAGTAAATCACAAGTGCCTTTTGCTTAAAAATAAAGTCATACTTAAAAAGTTTACCTAACATCTGAAAGTCCTCCTGAAAATTTCATCTACCGATGCGTTTTCGCGGCTGCGCAAGGTGTCGGTTGGCTCGTGCAGAACAATTTCGCCGTTATTTATGAAAATTACCTCATCGAGTATTCTCTCGATATCGGCGATAAGGTGGGTTGAAATCAAAACCGTTGCGCCCTCGCAGGCATTTGAAATTATGGTATCGAGTATATAGTCCCTCGTTGCGGGGTCAACGCCGCCAAGCGGCTCATCGAGTATATACAGCTTTGCATTCCGCGACATTGTAACGATAAGCTGAATTTTTTCGAGCATACCTTTTGACATATGCGAGAGCTTTTCATTTATATCGAGCCCCAAATCGGCAAGCAGAGCTTCGGCTTTATTCCGATCAAAATCACTGAAAAACTCGCTGTAAAACTTAAAAGTCTGCTTAACGGTTGCATCTTTATTAAGGCAAATTCTCTCGGGCAGATAAGAGACATCTTTCTTAGTCTGCACCCCTGTTTTATTGCCGTTTACAAGTATTTCGCCGGAATCTACGGTGAGCAGACCGGTTATCATTTTAATAAGGGTAGATTTACCCATACCGTTTTTGCCGAGCAAGCCGATAATTTTACCCGAGCCGATATTTAAGTTTATATTACTGAGAACATTTTTCGTTCCGAAGCTTTTGCTTACATTTTTTACAGTTAATAAATCCATACAAATCATCCTTTCATATTTTGAGTGAGAATTTTAATGATTTCAGCTTTATCTGCATTGATTTTTTCCATATCACTTAAAAAATCTTTAATGCGGTTTTGAATAAGCTCCTGCCTGACAGATGCAATGAGCGATTTATCGGTGGTAACAAATTTACCGTTTGTGCGCTCGGTAACAATGAGCTTTTTCTCCTCGAGTTCGGCGAGAGCCTTTTGGAGAGTGTTCGGGTTGACTTTAAGCATCATCGAAAGCTCTCTGACCGACGGCAGCTTTTGACCGCAGGCATATTTTCCCGAAATGATATCATTGCCGATTAACTCGAAAATTTGCAGATATATCGGTCTGTCATTTTCAAAAGAATACATCGCACATCTCCTTACTGTGTCACTTGACTAATACAATAATACTATCTTTCCCCTGATTTGTCAAGAGAAAAATAAAAACCCACCGAAAAATTTTTCGGTGGGTTGTTTTTATTCCGACCAATACTTACGGTCGAGACTCCTGAACTGAATTGCCTGCGCCACATGAATTAAGCCGATATTTTCGCTGCCGTCAAGGTCGGCAATTGTGCGGGAAACCTTAAGTATTCTGTCGTAAGCGCGAGCCGACATGCCCATAGCGTCAAACGATGCTTTCAGTAGTTCTGCGGCTTCGTCGGTTAAAACACAGTATTTCCGCAAGAGCGATGGAGTGAGCCTTGCATTGCAGGTAATGCCCGTTCCCTTATAGCGCTCGTTTTGTATGGCGCGGGCTTTGTTTACGCGCTCCCTAATCTGTGCAGAGGTTTCCTCTTTGATATTTGAATTTAAGCTCTCGTATTCAACAGGAGGCACCTCGATATGCAAATCTATTCGGTCGAGCATCGGTCCCGAAACACGGTTTAAGTACTTTGATACCATTTTGGGTGTGCAGGTGCATTTCCTTGTGGGGTGTCCAAAAAATCCGCATGGGCAGGGATTCATAGCCGCAACAAGTGTAACACTGCAAGGGTATGTAAGAGTGCCGGCAACTCGTGAAATGGTGATTTTACCGTCTTCTAAGGGTTGGCGCATTGCCTCCATAACATCGCGGTCAAATTCCGGCAATTCATCAAGAAATAAAACGCCGTTATGTGCCAAAGAAATTTCGCCCGGTTTCGGCACAGTACCGCCGCCCGCAAGGGCAACCGACGATGTTGTATGATGCGGTGAGCGGAACGGGCGCACCGTTACCATCGGGTTTTCGCTGTCGAGGGCACCGGCTATTGAGTGAATTTTGGTGGTTTCCAGAGATTCCGCTTCGGTCATTTCGGGCAGAATTGTAGGGAACCGCTTGGCAAGCATACTTTTACCCGAGCCGGGTGGGCCGATAAGCAGTATATTATGTCCGCCTGCCGCGGCAACCTCGAGTGCCTTTTTGGCGGCGACCTGACCTTTTACATCGCAAAAATCAAGTGAATCAAAGCCGCTGTGGGTAGCTGTCGGCTGTTTTTCGGTGGGTTTAATTACCGATACACCGTTTAAGTGCCCGAAAAGGTCGATAACATTTTTTAAGCCGAAAATGTTTATGCCCTCGATATTTGCGCCCTCTGCCGCATTGCTTACGGGCAGGTAAAAATCTGAAAAACCGAGCTCACGAGCTTTTATTGCCATGGCGATTATGCCGTTTATGTGGCGAAGAGTACCGTCGAGCGACATTTCGCCTATAAAAACACAGTTATCGAAATCATAATCAATCTGTTTATCAGCTTTGAGGATGGCGAGCATAATCGGCAAATCGTAAATTGCGCCCTCTTTTTTAATATCGCCGGGTGCTAAGTTTACCGTTATTCTGCCAACGGGAAATTTGAAATTGCAATTCTTAATTGCCGCCCTTACCCTATCGCGTGATTCCTTAACCGAGGCATCAGGCAAACCGACTATATCGAAAGCGGGCAAGCCCTTTGAAATATCGGCTTCAACCTCAACCTTATAGGCATCAATGCCGAAAAGCCCCATACTGTTAAGC
>JAGHTJ010000061.1 GCA_018065375.1 Candidatus Equinaster intestinalis
GAGTTTATTCTTCCCGATATTCCCGAAATGTCCAAGGACGAAATCCTGCGGCTCGAAAAAGAGGCTACCGGTCTTTATCTTTCGGGTCACCCGCTTGACGGTTATGCGCCCTATATTAAAAAAATCAATTCACAGAAAATCGGGGATATTTCTGCCGGAAAATATAAGGACGGCTCAAGGGTTACCGTTTTGGCTCTTTTAAACAGCATCAAGGTTAAAACCCTTAAAAGCGGGCAGATAATATGCTATGCCTGCGCCGAAGACATCAGTGGCAGTATTGATTTAACCCTTTTCGGCAAAACCTACTCATCTTACCGCCATTTGCTAACCGAAAATGCGGTGGTTATGATTTCGGGCAGGGTTTCCGAGCGTGAAGACCGACCTACCGAAATAGTCTGTGATTCTTTAACCGCTCCCGACCAAAACTCGGTAAAGCTTGCCGCAAAGCAAAAAAGCATTTCGAAGGTGTATATAAAAGTGCCCTCGATTAACTGCAAAGAGCTGGATAAAATAAGAAAAATCCTTGCCGGTCAAAACGGAAGCATTGCCGTTATTATCTACTGTGAGGACACAAAAAAGCAGTTTTCGGTGCCGGAAAGTATGAAAATCCGTCCGGAAAGCACCGTTATTTCGGAAATTTCCGAAATAATTGGCGATAATAATATAAAAACAGTTGAATAATCATTTATTTTGTTTTATAATCTATAGGTAGTTTTATGCAATTTTGGAGATGAATATAATGGAAATTAAAACTATTGGCGTACTCACAAGCGGAGGCGATGCGCCGGGTATGAACGCCGCAGTTCGCTCGGTTGTAAGAAGCGCCGTTGCCGCAGGCCTTAATGTAAAGGGCATTCGCCGTGGCTATAACGGTCTTATTGAAAATGATGTTGTAGATTTGAACGTTCGCTCGGTTTCGGATATTATCCACCGCGGCGGTACCGTTTTATACACCGCAAGAAGTCCCCTTTTCAAAACCGAGGAGGGTGTTGACCTTGCAGTTGAAAGCTGTAAAAAGCTGGGTATTGACGGTATTGTTGTTATCGGAGGAGACGGCTCGTTCCGCGGCGCAAGAGATTTATCCTTAAAGGGTATCCCCTGCGTTGGTATCCCCGGCACCATTGATAATGATATTTCCTCAACCGAATACACAATAGGCTTCGATACTGCGATGAATACCGCTATGGAAATGGTTGATAAGCTCCGCGATACCGCACAGTCGCACGAAAGATGCAGTGTTGTTGAGGTTATGGGAAGACACGCCGGCTGGCTTGCACTTCAAACCGGTATTGCAGTTGGTGCTACCGCTATTCTCGTACCCGAGGTTGATTTTAACCTCAAAAGAGATGTTATTGATAAAATCGAGCAGGCCAAGAAAACCGGAAAGATGCACTTTATTATCATAGTTGCCGAAGGTATCGGCAAGGTTTACGATATGGCAGAGGAAATTGAAGCCGCTACCGGAATTGAAACGAGAGCCACGGTTTTGGGCCACGTTCAAAGAGGCGGAAGTCCCACCGTAAGAGACCGTGTAATGGCAAGTGAAATGGGCAATGCCGCCGTTGCGCTCCTCAAAAAAGGAATCGGCAACCGTGTAGTTGCTTACAAGGAAAACAAAATCGTGGATTATGATATTTATGAAGCGCTTGCTATGAAAAAACCATTTGATTTTGAAGCATACAAAATAGCAAACGAAATTTCGATTTAAGGGTTGCTGTGATGGATTTTTTACGCAGAACGTGGGCGGAGATTGATATTTCCGCTCTCAAACACAATTTTGAAATCATAAAAAGCGTTAAGGGCGAAAGCAAAATTTTTGCGGTTGTAAAGGCTGATGCCTACGGTCACGGTGCAACCACCGTAGCTCCTATTTTACAGCAAAACGGAGCTGACGGTTTTGCCGTTTCAAACCTTGACGAAGCTTTGATTTTACGCGCGGCAGGCATTGTAAAGCCTATTTTAATTCTCGGCTACACCCCCGCCGCACAGGCAAAGGAATTATCCAAAAACGATATAATTCAGGCAATTTTCAGCTACGATTATGCCGCGGAATTATCCGAAAATGCCAAAAAAAGCAATGTAAATGTAAAGGTACATATTAAGCTTGATACGGGTATGTCACGACTCGGGTTCGACTGCCGAAACGAAAAGCTTTCGGGGGCTGACGAGGTTATATCGGTGCTCAAATTCGACAACCTGATATTTGACGGTGTTTTTACCCATTTTGCCGTTGCGGATTCCCACCGTGAAAATGATACCGATTTTACCGAAAATCAGTATGAACGTTTTTGCAAGGCGGTAGAAAAAATCGAGAGCTCGGGCATCAAAATTCCCAATCATCATTGCTGTAATTCGGCGGCTTCACTGCTTTGCGAAGAAAACCATTTGAGCATTATACGTCCCGGTATAATCCTTTACGGACTTACTCCGTCCGTAGAAATGGCGGATAGTGTTGAAAACTTTAAACCAGTTATGACACTCAAATCGGTAGTTTCGATGGTGAAAACCATTCATAAGGGCGATACCGTAAGCTACGGCAGAACCTTTACCGCCGAAAAGGATACCCTCGTTGCCACCGTAACGGCAGGATATGCTGACGGTTATCCGAGAGCTATGTCGAATTGCGGGGAGGTTCTTATTCACGGCAAACGTGCCAAAATACTCGGCAAGGTTTGTATGGACCAGCTCGTTGCCGATGTAAGCGATATTGAGAATGTTAAGGCCGGTGACGAGGTAATACTCTTCGGAAGCGGCTTGCCGGTTGAAGAAATCGCCGAAAAAGCCGGCACGATAAATTACGAAATAATTTGCGGAATTACGGGCAGAGTTCCGCGGTTATATAAAAAATAAGGAGAGAAAAATATGAAATCATTTTTCGAAGAATTCAAAAAATTCATTATGCGCGGTAACGTACTCGATCTGGCTGTCGGCGTTATCATCGGCGGTGCCTTCCAGGCAATCGTCAATTCTTTGGTAAACGACCTCATTATGCCTTTTGTAGGTCTTGTTACCGGCGGTGTAAACTTTGCCGACCAGTTCGTAGTTTTAAAGCTTGCTGACGGCGTTGCAGAGGGCACCAAATACTTATCACTTGCAGAGGCAACTGCTGCAGGCGCTACCGTATTCGCTTACGGTTCATTCGTAACCGCAGTTATCAACTTTATCATTATGGCATTCGTTATCTTCCTTCTTGTTCGCGGAATCAACCGTCTTTCGACCGTTGGCAAGAAAAAAGAGGAAGAAGTTCCTGCCGCTCCCACCACCAAGGTTTGTCCTTTCTGCAAGAGCGAAATTTCGGTTGATGCTACCCGTTGCCCGCACTGTACATCAGAACTTGATAAATAAATTTAAAACAAAAAGATTCTCCGTAGAATGAAAACTCTACGGAGAATTTTTTTATCTTGAGCAAAGCTCTTTTTCAATCATTAAAAGTCGGTTGTATTTTGCAACCCGGTCACTTCGGCATGGCGCTCCGGTTTTTATCTGACCCGCATTTGTTGCAACGGCAATATCTGCAATCGTTGTATCCTCGGTTTCTCCCGAGCGGTGAGAAATAATCGTTGCATAATTATTCTTCTGCGCCATACGGATAACATTCAGGGTTTCGCTTAACGTCCCTATCTGATTGGGCTTTACAAGAATTGCATTTGCCATTTTTTCTTTAATTCCGAAAGATAGTCTGGAAGAATTCGTAACGAACAAATCGTCGCCCACAAGCTGAATTTTTGAACCGAGGCGGTTTGTAAGCTTTCGCCAACCCTCGAAGTCGTCCTCTGCAACACCGTCCTCAATAGACACGATGGGATAATCGTTTACCAGCTTTTCGTAAAATGCTATCAATTCTTCGCCGTTCATATCGGTATTTCTTTTGGGCATACGGTAAATACCGTCCCCCGTATACCACTCGCTTGAAGCCACATCGAGCGCAATTTTGAATTCATCTGACGAATATCCGCTCTTTTCTATCGCCTCGCATATTACATCAAGCGCGGCGGTATCATTTTCAAGGTCGGGCGCAAAGCCGCCCTCATCGCCTACACCTGCGGTATTGTATTTTTTGAGAATTTTACCGAGCGTATGATATATTTCACTGCAACCGCGAAGTCCCTCGGCAAAGCTTTCTGCCGCCACCGGAATTATCATAAACTCCTGAATATCAATATTATTGCCCGCGTGGGCTCCGCCGTTTAAAATGTTCATCATCGGTCTCGGCAGGGTTTCGGAATTTATGCCGCCCAAATATTTATAAAGCGGCATATTATATGCCTTTGCCGCCGCCTTTGCGCAGGCAAGCGACACCGCAAGTATCGCATTTGCACCGAGATTGCTCTTATTTTCGGTGCCGTCAGCCTCTATCATTTTACGGTCTATTTCATACTGTTTTGAGCAGTCGGTTCCCTTTAAAACCTCGGCAAGCCTTTCGTTTACCGATGATACAGCCTCCAAAACGCCCTTTCCGTGATAACGCGAAGTATCGCCGTCACGTTTTTCGTGCGCCTCGTGAACGCCTGTTGAAGCCCCCGAGGGCGCGAGCGCCACACCGGTATCACCGTTTGAAAGTTCAACCACCGCCATAACGGTTGGATTTCCCCTCGAATCCATAGCTTCAATGCCTTTTACCTTGCTTATTACGTTTATCATAAAATCACTCCCGATACTTATAATTGACAATTTCTCTAAAATTATTATTTTTATTAAATAACTCTTCTTTTTTTTGCTTTTATATGATATAATAAGATAAATATATAATTTATAAGGGAGTTTATGCCTTGGAAGAACTTGAATTAAACGAAAAAACCACAGGCTCTAATATAATTTGCGGAAGAAACTCGGTAATGGAGGCAGTGCGCTCGGGCAGAGAAATTGACCGTTTGCTGGTGGCTCACGGCGTATCGGGCGGAAGCGTTACCGCAATAATTGCAAAATGCAGTGCAAAGGGTATTCTCATAAAAGAGGTTTCGGCGCAAAAGCTCGATTACCTCTGCGGCGGTGCAAACCACCAGGGAGTTGCCGTAATGGTAGCCGAACAGCACTATTCAACCGTTGAAGATATACTTGCTCTCGCAAAGGAAAGAAACGAAGCACCTTTTATAATCATCTGCGATGAAATCGAAGACCCGCACAATTTGGGCGCTATCATACGTACTGCCGAGGCCTGCGGAGTTCACGGAATTATCATTCCCAAACGCCGCTCGGCAAGTCTTAATATAACGGTTGCGAAAAGTGCAAGCGGTGCCCTCGAATATATGAAGGTAGCCCGCGTTACAAATCTCGCCAACGAAATCGAAAGGCTCAAAAAAGAGGGCGTTTGGATTTTCGGCGCGGATATGGACGGTGAGGCTTACACAAAAACCGATTTTACCGTTCCCGCCGCTTTGGTTATAGGAAACGAGGGCAAAGGAATAGGCAGACTTATAGGTGATAAATGCGATAAAACCGTAAGCTTACCCATGAAGGGTAAAATAAACTCGCTCAACGCCTCTGTGGCGGCAGGAGCGCTTATGTATGAGGTTGTCCGTCAAAGAGGATAAACCTTATTTACGAATTTTTTGGGAGGGAAAAGGAATTGTTCGCACGGTCTAAACACGGAAAACACAATGAAAATTCCTTAATAAACGAAGATATAAAAAAATATGAAATAAACGGCTCTGCGAAGGGCGAAAACACCGCACCTCACGCCCTCACGGTTGAAGAGGTGCTGGGCAAGCCCGAGCGCAAAACCGAAGAAATAAAAATGCAGGGTGCTCCGAAGGTATCTCCCCTCGAAGCGCTCAAGAAAAAGGCTATCAAAACGGCAGAAGATAAAAAAGAAGCGGAAAATCCCAAACCTGTGCCGCAACCCGAAAAGCCCGCCGTAAGTCCCAAAAGGGTTATGCCGAAAATCGAGGTTGTACAAAAAAACCGGGACGAATCGGTTTCTTCCCTGCTCGAAAAATGTATGCCGTACATAACCGAGGGCGGCGGAAAAATCGAAGAAGAAAAGCCGGCATACACGCTCGACAGTATTGACGAAATTATTAACAATGCGGATACAAAAGCAAAGCAGCTTATAGATAAGCTCAACAATATGGGTGTTGCGAATCCTGCCGATGTTACGAGCCCCAAAAAGCCCGAGCCCGAAAAGGAACAGTCTCCTCAAAGGCCGGCGGCGGACAAAACCGCCAAGCCCATTACTGACACCCGCGTAATCGAAATGGCACCCGACCCCGCATATAAAATTTCGGATATTGACAGTACCGACACTTCGGGTGACACCATTCATTTCGATTTATCCGACAAAACAAAACCGTTTGACGATATTTCAAGCGGAACCAATATTCTCGATTTACAGGACGAAATTTTCGAGAGTGACAAAACTCCCGAAAAAAGAATAATCACCGATGAAAATTTTGCTCCGGAAAAATTCAAGGTTGAGGGAGACTATCTCTCCTTTAAGGACGCCAAACGAATCGGCGGAAATCTGCTGAAAAAATCGAGGGGCTCCGGCATACAGCTGATTTTAACCGCACTTATCAACATTGCCTTGCTCTGCGCCAAAATCCCCTCAATTCACGATGCTTTATATCTTAATCAAAGCTTCTTTTCGACCATCTCCGGGGCACTTTTACTTGTTGCCTGCCTTATAAACTACGATGCGTTTACCGCCCTTAAATCCTTTGTTACGCCAAGGCCGCGGCCCGAGGCTACAATCGGAATTTCGCTTATCTGCTCGGTTCTTTTTACACTCAGCTGTTTAAGCGGCGGAGTAAATCCCTATAACTGGGTGCTTTTTGCCTGCACTACCCTGCTTTTCAAGTGTATTGCGGTAAGTATGCGGAATACATATATTATCAACAATTTCCGTATAATAGCTACCAAGCGCCCCAAAAGAGCAATTAAGTTTATTTATGACCGTCAGATTACCTTCGCCATGGCGAAAAACTCGATTGACGGTGAAGCCCTTGTAGGTCTCGGCGTTAAATGCGAAAACGTTCAGGAGTTTCTGAAGTACACCTACCAGGATTCTCCGATGAACGGTCTGCTTCGCAGATTTACCGCGATAATACTCGGAATTTCCGCAGTAATTTCCATAGGAATCGGAATTTACAATTCTTCAATTTCTTCCTGCCTGCAAACCCTCTGCCTGATAACCGGCTTTGCGTTTGCACCAACAGTTATGTTCACCGATATTTTCCCGCTTATGCGCGCCTCCGATTATCTCAATAAAAGAGGAGCGATGATTGCCGGAACAACGGCGGCAAAGGAGATTGAGCTTGCCAATGCCGTTGCGGTACGCACGGTTGATATATTCCCCGCCGGCACCGTAACACTTTCCGCTTTGCAGACAATCGCCGAAAACGACATCAACCAGACCCTGCTTGATGCCGCCGCAATTCTCAAACAGATAGAAAGTCCTCTTTTCGATATTTTCAACCGTTTGGTAAAGGCTACCGGCAAGGAATTGCCCACCGCCGATTCCATTAAATACGAGGAGGCTCTCGGTGTAAGCGGCTGGGTGGGAAACCGCCACGTTTTCATAGGCAACCGCACCCTGCTTACCGCTCACGGCATCAAAACTCCGAAATTCGGTGTGGATAAAAAAATCCTTGCCTCAAACAATTTCCCGATTTATGTTGCGAGCGGAGAGGTTCCCTGCGCCGTTCTCGCGGTTAAATACAATGTTGATACCTCTGTAGCCGAGGAGCTCATAAAGCTTTCAGACAGCGGCGTGATGATTCTCGTGGATTCCTGCGACCAAAATGTTACCTCGCAAATGATTTGCGATTATTTCGGCCTTGCAGACGGCTCGGTTCACATTATGGGAAGCTCTGGCGCGGAGCTTTACAAAAATGCCGCAAAGGACGAAGACGGCATTTCCGCCTGCGCCGCATTCCGTGACACGAGCGACAGTATATTCTCCATTTTCAGCCGGGCGGCAAAAATCAAACGCACGGTTACAAGCCTTACGCTTTATCATATTATTGCAACCGTTATTTTAACCGGTGTATTTGTATATAATATGTTCTTCGGCAACACTACCCCGCTTGAATCGGGTATGATGCCGGTTTACACACTTATTTCCCTTGCAATTTCCTATATAGTTTCATTATTTAATAAATAATTACGGAGTTTGCGATGAAAAAATTTCTAAAAAGACGTACCGATTTATCAAATGAAGAAAACATAATATATATTGCGGCTGTAAGTGTATTCTTACCATTTCAAATCACTATCCTCTCAATAGTGGTATTGGGGCTCTACGTTTTGCTGAACAAAAAAACGCGGGCTCTTGCCATTTCGGTTACCGGCTGGTTTCTTCCGCCGGTTTTTACCCTGTTTTCTTCCTGCGTGGCGCTCGCTTATAAGAACTACCTCGGCTTTGCCGCCTCGCTCGGATTTTTCCTTATTGTTACTCTCGAGCGTTTCTTCCGCGCGATAATGAACCGCGAGCTTTTTGAGCGCACATTAAATCTGTGTTGTGTTACCTCGTTATTCGCGGTTTTAGTAACAATAATCGAAAAGCTTATTCATTTTTCGGATATATGGTATCGTTGCAGCGGTGATTTGTTCGACAATCAGGCTCTGTCCTTCTACGGTCACGCGAACTACCTCGGCTCGATTATGGCGGCATCAATTCTTATTTGCGCCTACAAGGTTGTAGTTATTAAGGAATCCAAAAAATACTACTACCTCATAGCGATTGCCAATGCTACCGCAATGCTTCTTACCGAAAGTATGTTTGCCTGGATTGAGGTATTTATCGGTCTTTCGATTTTACTGCTTTTGGCGCGCCGTCATCAGTTATTGGGCATACTCTTTATTGTAACCGCATTCGGCGGATTTCTGCTTTACACCGTGCCCGAAATTTTCCCGCGCACCGCGCATATTGACGGTACATTTAACAGCCGTGTTGAAATATGGGACCTTGCAATTACTGCGATTAAGGAAAACTTCCTTGTAGGAAAAGGATTTTTCTCCTTTAAGATGATTCGTCCCGAGCACGTACACACCCATAATATTCTCTTCGATTTTCTGCTCAATTTCGGTATACTCGGCTCGATTATGCTTTTTGCAATGCTCTTTATAATTTGTCAGAAATTGGTGCTGTGCAAAAACTTTCTGCGAAAAAGCGGCGTAACCTATTTGATTCTTTCTCTTTCCTGCGCCGTACTTATTCATTCCATTACGGATATGACCGTCTTCTGGCTTCAAACCGCTCTGCTTTATTCGGTTGTTTTGAGCGGACTCGGTGCAGAGGAGCAGGTTTTATATAAAATTTTCAAAAATAAAAAACAGACTCAAACCATAGAGGAGGGCTTTAAGAATGTCTGAAAACAATAAATTTTACATTACAACCGCCATCGCCTACACTTCCCGCAAGCCGCATATCGGCAACTCATACGATATAGTTCTTGCCGATATGATAGCAAGATACAAGCGTATGTTAGGGTATGATGTGTATTTTATGACGGGCTCGGACGAGCACGGTCAAAAAATCGAGGAATGCGCCAAGGAGGCAGGCATTACACCCAAAGAATATGTTGATAAGGTTTCGGCACAGATAAAAGAGGTTTGGGATAGTCTCAATGTTACCTACAACCGCTTTATCCGCACCACCGATGACGACCATGTTGACGCCGTTAAAAAGATTTTCAAAAGGCTTTACGAGCAGGACGATATATATAAGGGCTATTACGAGGGAAAATACTGTGTTCCCTGCGAATCCTTCTTCACCCCTTCACAGCTTATTGACGGCAAATGTCCCGATTGCGGCAGAGATGTTATAGACTCCAAGGAGGAAGCATATTTCCTGCGCCTCGGCAAATATCAGGATAAACTGCTTAAATACTATGAGGATAACCCCGATTTCATAAAACCCGAATCAAGAAAGAACGAAATGATTAACAACTTCCTTAAACCCGGTCTTTCGGATTTGTGTGTTTCACGTTCATCTTTTTCTTGGGGTATTCCGATAGAATTTGACGAAGGTCACATCATCTATGTTTGGATTGACGCCCTTTCAAACTACATCACCGGTGTAGGCTACAATCCGGACGGCAGCAGTGAGCTCTACAAAAAAGAATGGCCGGCTGATTTACACGTTATCGGCAAGGATATAGTTCGTTTCCACACCATTTACTGGCCGATTATTTTGCTGGCGCTCGGCGAGCCGCTTCCCAAGCAGGTGCTCGGTCACCCGTGGGTACTTTTCGGCGAAGACAAGATGAGTAAATCAAAGGGCAATGTAATTTATGCAGACGAGCTTGCAAAACATTTCGGAATTGATGCGGTAAGATATTATCTGCTATCCGAAATTCCCTATGCGCAGGACGGAAGCATTACCTACGAAACATTCATAAATCGTTTTAACAGCGATTTGGCAAACACGCTGGGTAATCTCGTAAACAGAAGCGTTGCTATGACGAATAAGTATTTCGGCGGCAAGGTTGCCTTTAAAGAGGAGCTTCTTGACGATACCGACCGTGATTTAATCGACACCGCCAACGAAACCGTAAGCCGCTACTATGAGCTTATGGACACCTATCACAATGCCGATGCCGTAGAAGTTATTATGAACTTCGCAAAGCGTTGCAACAAGTATATTGATGAAACCGCCCCCTGGCTTCTCGCAAAGGACGAGGAGAAAAAGGCGCGTCTTGAGGCGGTGCTTTATAACCTGCTTGAATCCATACGTATTTTGGGACTTTTGCTCACCCCCATCATTCCCAACGGCGCAGAAAAAATACTTGAGCAGATAAATTCAAAAACAAGTGAAATTAAATTCTTTGAGCAGAGCTCCTACGAGGTAAACGAGGCGGTAGCTTTGTTCCAGAGAATCGACACCGAAAAGGTACTCGAAGAAATCGCAAAGGAAAAGGAAGAAGCGGCAAAGGCGGAAAACACCGTTACCTTGAACGAAATCAGCATTGATGATTTTGCAAAGGTTGAGCTTATTACCGCAAAAATCACCGCCTGCGAGCCTGTTCCGAAAGCCAAAAAGCTTTTAAAGCTTACCCTTGATGACGGCTCGGGCAAGCCGAGAACGGTAGCTTCGGGAATTGCAAAATGGTACAAGCTCGAGGATTTAACCGGCCACACCATAATTCTCGTTTCAAACTTAAAGCCCGCAACACTCTGCGGAGTTGTCTCCGAGGGTATGATTTTGGCGGCTGATGTAGGCGAGGACGCCAAGGTTATATTTGCCGATGATATTCCGGCAGGCAGTAAGATAAGATAATGGCGGGCAGAATTTTCGATACACACGCTCATTATTACGATGAAAAATTTGACGGACTGCGCGATAATATCATTTGTGAGCTCGAAAATTCGGCTGTATGCGGCGTTATAAACTGCGGCATAAATATTGAAACCTCAATACAATGCGCCGAATATGCCGAAAATAATGAGCTTTTTTATGCAGCGGTAGGCTATCACCCCGAAGAAATAACCGATAAAACTTTTTTTGAAAGAGAAAAGCTGGTTATGCTTGCCGAAAAAAGAAAAGTAGTTGCCATAGGTGAAATCGGTCTTGATTATTATTGGAGTACCGAATTCAAACAAAATCAGATTGATTTTTTTATAAAACAGCTGGAATTGGCAAACGAGCTTGATATGCCGGTAATTATTCACGACAGAGAGGCTCACGGTGATACACTTTCCATTGTTTCAAAGCACAAACCGAAGGGTGTTATGCACTGCTTTTCGGGAAGCCGTGAAACCGCAAACGAAATAATAAAGCTCGGTATGTATATCGGAATCGGCGGCTGCTTAACCTTTAAAAATTCAAAAAAATTAAGAGAAACAGCCGAAAAAATTCCGCTTGAGCGAATACTCCTAGAAACCGATGCGCCTTACATGGCGCCCGAGCCTCACCGCGGAAAAATAAACCGCTCGGATTACATTATTTTTGTGGCGCAAAAGCTCGCCGAAATAAAAAGCATAACGGTTGATGAGGTTTTAAAAACAACCGAAGCAAACGCCCGAACACTTTTTAATATATGAATAATCACCCCGCTTTTGCAAACAATAAGCATGAAAGCGGGGTGATTTTTACCATGGAGAATAAGGAACAGAACAAAAATTATCAGAACAAAAAAGAACAGAACGAGCAGAATAAAAAAGAACAGAACAAAAACGAAAATAAAAGCGAAAACAAAAACGAACAGTAAAATCGCATAAAGCAAAAGCACCCGAAATCGGGTGCTTTTAAATTCTTTATAAAACCTTGGAAAGGAAATCCTTAAGACGCGGAGATTTTGGGTTTCCGAAAAATTCTTCGGGAGGAGCTTCCTCCTGGATAATACCCTCATCAATGAATACTACCCTGCTTGCTACCTCGCGGGCAAATCCCATTTCGTGGGTTACAACCGCCATGGTCATACCCTCGTTTGCCAGCTCCTTCATAACCTCAAGTACCTCCCCTACCATTTCGGGGTCAAGCGCACTTGTGGGTTCATCGAAAAGCATTACATCGGGATTCATCGCCAGCGCGCGGACTATCGCAACACGCTGTTTTTGTCCGCCGGAGAGCTGATTGGGATAGGAGTCTGCACGGTCCTTAAGTCCTACCCTATCGAGTAATTCGAGCGCCTTTGCTTCGGCTTCTGCCTTGGGAATTCCCAAAAGCTTCATCGGAGCCAGAGTCATATTCTTAAGAATTGTCATATGCGGGAAAAGGTTGAACTGCTGAAAAACCATACCCATTTTCTGGCGGTGAACATTTATATTTACATCGGGGTCGGTAATATCCACACCCTCAAGATAAATTTTGCCGCCGGTAGGTTCTTCGAGGCGGTTAAGGCAACGCAAAAAGGTTGATTTGCCCGAGCCCGAGGGGCCGATAATTACAAGAACTTCACCCTTTTTAAGCTCGGTATCTATACCCCTTAAAACCTTATGCTCGCCAAAGGCCTTTTGCAGGTTTTCCACCTTTATCAAAACTTCGTTATCAGTGGTCACTCTTTCTCAACCTCTTTTCCAAAATGGCAAGCAATTTTGTAAGAACGATTACCATTACAAGATAAATTATCGCAAGACTTATATAGGGCACGTATGCCTGATAGGTCTTACTTACGATATTCTGCGCCTGCTTGGTAACATCGCGAAGAGCGATTACCGAAACGAGCGAGGTATCCTTAAGAAGTGTTATCATTTCGTTACCGAGAGCCGGAAGTATATTCTTTATGGCCTGCGGAATTATGATATACCACATCGTTTGAACATAATTAAGACCGAGTGAACGGCCCGCCTCACTCTGCCCCGCACTTATCGACATAAGTCCCGAGCGGGCAATTTCGGCAACATAAGCACCCGAATTTATGCCGAGCGTTACGATACCGCAGGCAATGGTTGCCGAATCGGTTTTCGGAACCATAATTACAAAGCCCATAATAAGAAGCTGAACCATCATAGGTGTACCTCTTATAACGGTAAGATAAATCACACATATACGGTTTAATATTCTTATGATAATCGGCGGCTTTTTAACGGTATACGAATCGTTTGCCGTGCGCACTATCGCCACCAAAAGACCGAGAACTATACCGATTGCCAAAGCACCAACGGTAACTATCAAGGTTATTTTAAGTCCATCGGTGAAAAGCTTCCAACGGTCTTGAAAAATAAATGTTTGGTAGAACTGGAAGCAGACGGTTTGCAACCATTCCGGAAGCTTTCCGAGCCAACTCGGCACCGTTTGTATCCATTGTTCAAATGTAAGAAATCCCAAACCTGCACCTGCTTTCAAAAATGAGAATTCGGGGGCGGCAAAGCCGTCCCCGTAAAATAATCGCTGTTTTTAATTATTCGGCTTTAATGTATTTAGCTACAATTTTATCAATGCTGCCGTCTGCCTTAAGCTCTGCAAGAGCCTTGTTTACCTTTTCAAGCAGCTCGGTATTGTTCTTTGCGATTGCGATTGCATAATCTTCAACGGTGTATTCGGTATCAAGAATTTTAAGACCGGCATTAGAAGCAACAAAGTTCTTTGCAGGCTCGTTATCAATTACAACACAGTCTACCTGACCGTTCTGCAAAGCGGCAACTGCCAATGCGCCGTTCTGATACTGCTTAACATGGTCTTCACCGTAATCGCCGGTACAATAAATATCACCGGTTGTACCCGACTGAACACCTATAATATGCTCGCCCATATTATCAAGTGTTATTGAAGAACCCTCTTTAACTATAATTACCTGGATACCGGTAGCATAGCTGTCAGAAAAGTTTACCGACTGCTTTCTTTCATCGGTAACGGTCATACCGGCGAGAACCATATCTATTGAGCCGCCCGAAACCGCAGTAATAAGTGATTCAAATTCCATATCCTTAATGGTAAGCTTCATTCCGAGTTTACCGGCAATAGCCTCTGCTATTTCAGCATCAATACCGATAACCTTGCCGCTATCATCAACCATTTCATAGGGCGGGAAAGCGGGGTTTGTACCCATAACGAGCTCGGGAAGATTTTCTTCCTTTGAGCAACCTGCAAAGCAGGCAACTACCATAAGCAAACATAAAACCAATGCTACAATTTTTTTCATAATAAATTCTCCTCCAAAAATGAACTACCCATATAATAGCACAAATTGCATTAAAATTCAAGTGTTTTGCAAAAAAATGAGAAAATTTATTGAAAATATGCAAAAAATTAACAAAAATCAAACGATTTATGCAACTTTTTGCATATTTCATTATCATATACAGAAATCCCCTATTGCCTTTCTTGAGGGATTGTGGTAAAGTAAATATGTTATTGTTTATTTCAGTATTATAT
>JAGHTJ010000074.1 GCA_018065375.1 Candidatus Equinaster intestinalis
ATTATACATATATCGGCTTTGCCTTCCTTAACCGCCTTTGCGCAGAGCTCGGCACTGCCCTCGGGCACGGCCTTCCCGCCGTTTTTCTTTACATAACTGCTGTTATTGTTTCCCGCAATAAAGGCACAGCGGTAATCTTTTATATCGGTGCCGCTTTGAAGATGTATGCTTTTATCCTTATAAAAGGTACCCTGAACGCAGGAGATGTAATCCTTGGTATAGAATGTGTTTTCCTGCTCGTTGGAGGTGGCATCAACATAGCAGTCAATTTCTCCGCTTTGCAGAAGCTTATCCTGCTCGTCTGCCGGTGCGGTTACAAAAATGACCTTATAACCGAGCTCCTCAAGCGCCTTTTTAATATAATCGGCAGAAAAGCCCGAATAGTCCCCGCCGCCCGCTACAAAGGAATAGGGAGTATTATCCGAAACACCAACCTTGACTTTTTCGGCGAACAAATCAGCTATGCGGGTTTTCGGAATGATTATAAGTGCGGCAACCACAGCCGCGATAAGGAGTACGGCAAGGATTACCGTAAGCAATTTTTTCTTCATAAATCTTCTCCGATAAGTTCCATAATAAGACCGTTTACACCCCTCTTGCCGCCGCTTGCTCTGTGTGAGTGAAGATACTCGGCGTTACAGCAGGAGCATATATCGGTAATTTCAATGTTTTCATTTTTGATACCAGAAAAGGTAAGTATCTGGCGATTGGCTTCCCAAAGGTCAAGCAAAAATTTGCCGTTACCCTTACTTTTAAAAATTTTATCCAAATCAAGGTAGGAAAGCTTGCTGAATTCTTCAAAAAGGGGATAGTCAACCTCGTAGCAGTTTTTACAAATCGAGGGGGCAATGGCGCAGAGTATGTTTTCGGGAGAACACCCGAATTCATTTACCATTTTTTCGATGGTTTTTCTGCCGATTTCCGCAACCGTTCCCCGCCAACCCGCGTGAGAGGCGGCAATTACCCGCTTTTCGGGGTCGTAAAAAGCAAGCAGACAACAGTCTGCACTATGTGTTACAATCGCCACGCCGGGCTCGTTGGTTATAAGACCGTCAAC
Source organism: Candidatus Equinaster intestinalis (assembly GCA_018065375.1). Next base: position 1,058 of record JAGHTJ010000074.1, read on the forward strand.
ATCGTTAAAATCGGATTCGCAAAAGATTCCTTTGCCCTTGTCGTGTCTGCCTACAACCCTTACGTTTGCGGTGTGTGTTTGCTGGCTTAAAACTATATGAGCGGGGTCAATGCCGATATTTTCGCAAAGAATACGGTAGTTTTCGAGAACATCGGTTTTTTGGTCTCCTACCTTAAAGCTTAAATTCATTTTGCCGAAATAGCCGCCGCTTACACCGCCGAGCCTTGTGGAAAAAGCATGGCGCAATCCGCTTTGAGCCTCGAAGCTCTTAAAGGTGATAAAACACAGTGAACCGTTAAGATTCACTGTGTTTGAATTACTTTTAAGCATTTTTATTCACCGGTTTTGCAGAGGAACGCTTAAATGTAGGAACGATTTCGTGAAGTAATTCCACAACATTTTCCTTTTCATTCGCCTCCGCCGAAGCCTTAAGGGCTTCAAGCTGTGTTAAGAATTTTTTGCCGTCAACCTCAATTTGTCTGCCGATAAATATTTTCTGGTTTTCGGTTTGCTTAAGACCTTCTTCGTTCATGAGCAGTTCCTCAAAGAGCTTCTCTCCCGGACGAAGTCCCGTAAACTTAATCGGCATTTCGGTATACGGCTCGTAGCCGTAAAGTCTTATAAGGTTTTCGGCGAGGGTTGTGATTTTAACCGGCTCACCCATATCAAGGACGAAAATTTCGCCGCCCTGCGCGAGGGTTCCGCATTCGAGAATGAGGGAAACCGCCTCGGGAATGGTCATAAAATACCGTATAATATCGGGGTGGGTAACCGTAACCGGTCCGCCGTTTTCAATCTGCTTGGTGAAAAGCGGAATAACCGAACCGTTTGAACCCAAAACGTTTCCGAAACGAACCGCAACAAAATCGGTGCCGTTGCTTATCTGCGCCATATACTGCATTATCATTTCGCAACAGCGCTTTGTAGCACCCATAACATTGGTGGGATTTACCGCCTTGTCGGTAGAAACGAGCACCATTTTATCAACACCGAACTCGTTTGAGAGTCTGGCAATATTGAGTGTGCCGAAGATGTTGTTTTTAACCGCTTCTTCGGGGTTATCCTCCATAAGGGGCACGTGCTTGTGCGCCGCGGCATGGAAAACAAGGCTCGGTTTGTAAGCGGCAAAAAGCTCACGCATTTTATCGTAATCGCGAACCGAAGCAATTTCGGTGCGTAAAAGCTCGGCATAGCCGCCGCGAACCAATTCCTGCTGAATATCGTAAGCATTGTTTTCATAAATATCAACCATTATAAGGCGCTTCGGACCGAACTCCGCAATCTGTCTGCAAAGCTCGCTTCCTATTGAGCCTACACCGGTTACGAGCACGGTGCGGTTGTTAATAAAATCGGCAAGGGGTGAACTTGCGAATTTTATTACATCTCTGCCCAAAAGGTCGTTAACATTTATCTTGTTTGCCTGGCCGATGATGTTTTTATTGAGGTTGAGGTCTAAAAGGGAGGGGACAACCTTTATTTCACAATCGGTTGAGCGGCAGATTTTAAGTATTCTTTCCTTATCTTCTTCGTTGCAGGTGGGAATAGCAAAAATTATATGCTTTACGTGGTATTTTTCCACAAGCTCGGGAATAAGCAGCATAGGTCCGTAAACCATAACGCCGTTAATGTATGTAGATAGCTTTTTGGGGTCATCGTCTACAAAACCCACAACCTTGAACTTATGGTCGTGTGAACGTTTGATTTCGCTCAAAACGGTTTGACCTGCCTGACCGGCACCGATTATAAGCGCCGGCGGATAGTCTCTGGATTCAACAAGATAGGAAATCTTCTTGAAAACGATATAATACATTATTCTTTCGGCGAAGAGCATAAAAAATCCTGCTATAATGCATATCGCAAGAAACGGAATGGCATCATTTATTTTGTAAAAAAAGCGACCCGTTAGTAAATAAAGTGCGAATAAGACAATTTCGCCTATAAAATATCCCGCAAAATATCGTATTGTTTCTCCCAAATATTCAAGCGAATAAGCATTTCGGTAAGCACGGAAAAGCCACATGCCCAATAATCCGAATGCGGCGAAAATCATAATTGTTATAAGGGAATATCGTGTAAAAAAGTCGATTTTTGAAAAGAAAACAAAGACTAAAAGTCCGGCGACAACTAAAACAACGGCATCAAGAATGAACAAAAGCAGTTTTCTTAAATTAAAACTATTTTTACACTTTTCTATAAAATTCATTATTCTCACGCCCAAAAATTATTTTTCGGAGGAATCCTTTTTATCGTGATTTCTTCCGTAGCCGTAACCGTAGCCATATCCG
>JAGHTJ010000122.1 GCA_018065375.1 Candidatus Equinaster intestinalis
AACCGTAGAAGTATTTGTTAAAGGTCCCGGAGCCGGTCGTGAAGCCGCAATTCGTGCTTTACAGTCAGCAGGTCTTGAAGTTACAATGATTAAAGATGTAACTCCGATTCCGCATAACGGTTGTCGTCCTCCCAAGAGAAGACGCGTCTAATCATTTTTGGAGGTGTAAAAAATGGCAAGATATACCGGAGCAGTTTGTAGATTATGCCGCCGTGAAGGACAGAAATTGTTCCTTAAGGGTGAGCGTTGCTATTCCGAAAAATGTTCGCTTGGCATTCGTGCTTATGCACCCGGCCAGCACGGTCAGGGTCGTAAAAAATCTTCTGAATACGGTCTTCAGCTTCGTGCTAAACAGAAGGCAAGAAGATTTTACGGCGTACAAGAGGCTCAATTCTATCACTATTTTGAATTGGCTGAGCGCAAGCAGGGTATTACCGGCGACAATTTGTTGCAGATACTCGAAAGCCGTATGGATAATGTAGTTTACAGAGTAGGCTTTGCTTCTTCAAGAGCAGAAGCGCGTCAGCTCGTAGGCCACGGTCATTATGAAGTAAACGGCAAGCGCGTAGATATTGCATCATATTTGCTTAAAGCAGGCGATGTAGTTTCTGTATGCGAAAAGAGCAAATCAAGCGAAAAGATTAAAGCAGTTGTAGAGGCTAACAGCGCAAGACCTACTCCCGAGTGGATTGATGTTGACCGCGATAACCTTACTGCAAAAATCACAGCTCTTCCCGAGCGTACTCAGATTGACGCTCCCGTTGAAGAACAGCTTATCGTAGAATTCTATTCTAAGTAATAAAATTCTTATACTCGTGTATTTTTCCGCACCAAATATGCGAGATAAAAATTACCGTGCGGAGAAATGGAGCTTTAAATGTTAGAAATTGAAAAGCCCAGAATTGAAACGCTGGAATTATCTGAAGATGGTAAGTATGGCAAGTTCAGAATGACCAATCTCGAAAGAGGTTATGCCATTACGCTCGGTAACAGTATGCGTAGAGTTCTTCTCTCCACACTTCCCGGCGTGGCGGTAACCACCATTAAGATTGACGGTGTTGTTCACGAATTTACTACCATCAAAGGCGTAAAAGAAGATGTAACCGAAATAGTCCTCAATATTAAGGGAATTATTGCAAAGCTTCATAGCGACAGTGTTAAAACCGTTTACATTGAAGCGCAGGGTCCCTGCGAGGTAACTGCCGGCGATATTAAGGCTGACAGTGAGGTAGAAATCTTGAATCCCGATTTGCATATTGCTTCCCTCGATGCAGACGGAAAGCTTAATATGGAGCTTACACTCGATAGCGGACGCGGCTACGTTTCCTCTGTTCAGAATAAGCCCGAGCAGTCGGTTATCGGCGTAATACCGGTTGATTCGATTTTTACTCCGGTGCTGAAATGTAATTTCACCGTTGAGGATACCCGTGAGGGTAGCGAAATCAACAAAAATGCACTGAACCTTGAGGTTTGGACTGACGGTTCAATTATGGCAAACGAAGCGGTATCAATGTCCGCAAAAATTCTTATCGAACACTTCGAGCTTTTCCTCGACCTTTCCGATCCGGCTCTCGTAGGCGGCAGCTTTATGGCTGAAAAAGGAAATTCGGCAAAAGAAAAGGTGCTTGATATGACTATTGAGGAGCTTGATTTGTCGGTTCGTAGTTTCAACTGCTTGAAACGAGCAAACATCAATACGGTTGAAGACCTCATCAATAAGTCCGAAGAGGATATGATGAAGGTAAGAAACCTCGGAAGAAAGTCTTTGGAAGAAGTTATTGCAAAGCTCGATTCATTCGGCTTTACACTTAAGAAGGAAGAAGACTAATTTCTAATTTCACTATAAGGAGTGAGTATAATGCCAGGAACAAGAAAACTTGGTAGAACCAGCGACCACAGAACCGCAATGCTTCGAGCAATGGTTACCTATTTGTTTGAAAACGGCAAGATAGAAACCACCGTTACTCGCGCAAAAGAGGTTCGCTCTATGGCGGAAAAGTACATTACACTCGCAAAAGATAATAACCTTAACACAAAGCGTCAGGCTTTGGCATTCGTTACAAAGGAAGATGTCGTTGCAAAGCTTTTCAACGAAATCGCTCCCAAATATAAGGATGTAAACGGCGGTTACTGCCGTATAACCAAAACCGGTCCTCGCAGAGGCGATGCCGCTGAAATGGCTATTATTGAGTTAATCTAATTCCGTAGTAGAAAAAGTTTTAGTCCTCACATTGCAAGTCTGAAGATATTTCAGCCTTATGATGCGGGGACTAAATTTTTGGGGTTTTATATGAAATAAAAAAGGCGCCCTCGGGCGCCTTTTATGTTTTTAGTTTAATTTAAATTGCATTGGTAACCTCTACTGCGCCGGTGCGCTGGTAAAGGGAGGGTGTAATGGAAATCGAGTAACCTCTGCCGTTGTCGGCACCCCATTCGTAAAAGTTTCTGCGCGGCAGACCGCAGGTTGCCAAAAACATACGAATAATTCCGCCGTGTGTGATAACTGCGGCATCGTGAATATCCTCGCTCATCATATCGCGTACAATCTCGTTTATGCCGAGCACAATGCGCTTTGCAAATTCCTCAACAGCCTCTCCTCCCGGAGGTGAGTTGCGGTTTCCGGCAATCCATTCGGAATAGTCCTCGGTTGATTTGAGCTGTTCCATGCTTTTGCCCTCGAAATCTCCGAAATCGTACTCGGTAATATTGGGCACAACAAAAACCTCTTTTTCGGGGTATATTATTTTCGCTGTCTGTCGGCAACGAAGCATAGGGCTTGAATATACCTTTTCAACCTTCGGATATTCTATTTCACTTTTGAGCATTTCAAGTGCGCTCAAGCCTTCGGGTGTTACGGGCAACTCGGTTCTGCCGATGTACTGTCCCTTAACATTGCCCTCGGTCATACCGTGGCGTATAAAATGAATTCGGTAGGTTTGCATTTGTTATTCCTCCAAAAGATAAGTGATAACGCTGTTTGATACGAGCATACCTTTATCGGTAAGGCTGATTGTTTCGCCGTTTGTAACTGCCAAACCGTTTTCAGCCAAAAGCTCTGCTTTTTTCAAAAAAGCTTCGGGTAATTTTTTGCCGAACCTTTTTGAAAACTCGGCTGAACTTATGCCGCGTGAGAGCCGTAAACCGAGCATAATATATTCCTGCTCGTCAGCACCCGTGTCCTCGAAAATCGGGGTGGGGGATACGAGATACTTTTTTAAATCGTTTTCGTAGAAAAACCTTTTGCCGTCAATCAGCGAATGAGCCGAGGGACCTAAACCGAGATAATCGCGGAGTGTCCAATATCCGTTGTTGTGGCGGCTTTGGAAGCCTTTTTTGGAAAAATTTGATATTTCGTAATGAAAATAGCCTTTTTCTCTCAAATATTCGCACAGAAAGAGATATTGCTCGGCGGTGGTGTCATCGTCAGGCAGGGATAATCCTTCCTTACGGGCGAAAAACGGCGTGTTTTCTTCGATTTTTAAAATATATGCCGAAATATGTTCGGGAGAGAGTGATAATGCAAAATCAATGCTGTTTTTGAGCTTTTCTGCATTACTGTCAGGCAAAGCGAGCATTAAATCGAGCGAAATGTTATCAAATCCCGCTTTTCGCGCCGATTTTACCGCATTTTCCACATCGGCAGAGCTGTGCCTGCGGGAGAGAAGCCGAAGTTCATCGGCATTTGCGCTTTGCATACCGAGCGATAAACGGTTAAAACCCGCCTCCCGCAAAGCTTTGAGCATTTCTCCGAGCTCATCGCCGGGGTTGGCTTCAAGTGTTATTTCGGCATCCTTTTCCAAACTAAAATTATCCTTTACCGCCTGCAAAATCGCGCTTAAATTTTCTGCACCCAGAACACTCGGCGTGCCGCCGCCGAAGTATACAGAGCAAACGGGACGGGTTATGCGCCCGCCCCAAGTTTTAAGCTCTTCGATTATTTTATCACGGTAGTTATTCTGCGCGCAAGTGTCCGAAGTGACCGAGTAAAAAGCACAGTATGCGCATTTACTTACGCAGAACGGGACGTGGATATAAATTGAAAACGGATTAGTCAAGAATTATACCGGTACAGCTTCCCGGAACGCCTGCGGCGTTTGCCTCATCGGTATCGAGGTGAAGGGCAAGTGAGAAGTTTTCGTTTACACGTGCAACTACATCTCCGAAAATAAGTGAACGGCCATCGGTATCAATCTTAACCGATACAACCTGCTTATCGGAAATGCCGTATTTTTCGGCATCGGCGGGAGTCATATGTATATGACGCTTTGCGGCGATAACGCCCTCGCTGATTTCAACCTCACCGCAGGGGCCTACGATTTTACAGCCGGCGCTTCCCGCGATGTCACCTGATTCGCGAACCGGAGCGGTAACACCGATATTTCTGGCATCGGTAAGAGAAAGCTCAACCTGGGTTGCCTTTCTGCAGGGACCGAGTATAGAAACATTTGCGATTTCTCTTTTGGGGCCTACTATTGTAACTCTTTCTTCGCATACAAACTGACCGGGTTGAGAAAGGTCTTTTCTCGGGGTGAGCTTGTGACCTGCACCGAAAAGGGTTTCGAGGTCCTGCTCGGTAACGTGCAGGTGTCTTGCGGAAATTTCAACTAAAACTGTTTTTTCCATAATGGTATCTCCTTAAAAATAAATATTTGCATA
>JAGHTJ010000104.1 GCA_018065375.1 Candidatus Equinaster intestinalis
TCTGTGTAGAATGCAGTTCCAAACTGCGGCTAATCAAAAATTATTTGATGATTATAAAACTCTTTGCGGAGGCCGTACGGAAAAGAATTGCAGGTATCACGCAGAGCCAAAAATTTTTTTAGCTTGTGCGGCACTATGTGTCCGCAAAGGGGGATGCTTAAATGGAAAAAAAGAATATATTGGAGTTAAAGAATATTTCCGTGGCGTTTGATGATTTACAAATTCTTGATTGCATAAATCTTGAAATCAAGGATAAGGAATTCATTACCCTGCTCGGTCCTTCCGGTTGCGGAAAAACAACTATTTTGCGCATAATCGCGGGATTTGTGGAGCCGGACAGCGGAGATGTTCTTTTTGACGGAAAAACAATAAATGGTGTTCCTGCATACAAAAGGCAGGTTAACACCATTTTTCAGCGTTATGCACTATTTCCTCACCTGAACGTTTTTGAGAATATCGCTTTCGGTTTAAGGGTTAAAAAGATGCCCGAAGCCGAAATAAAACAAAAGGTTGAAGAAATGCTTGCTCTGGTTAATTTAAAGGGACTTGAAAAGCGTAAAATAACAACCCTTTCGGGCGGTCAGCAGCAGCGTGTTGCCATTGCCCGCGCCATTGCAAACAATCCGAAGGTTTTGCTCCTTGATGAACCTTTGGCAGCTCTCGATTTAAAGCTTCGCAAGGATATGCAGGTTGAGCTTAAGAAAATTCAGCAACAGCTCGGAATTACATTTATCTTTGTAACTCACGACCAGGAGGAAGCTCTCTCGATGTCGGATACCGTAGTTGTTATTGATGATGGCAGAATTCAGCAAATCGGTACTCCGCAGGATATTTACAACGAGCCGAAAAATGCCTTTGTAGCCGATTTTATCGGTGAATCGAATATTCTTGACGGTGTTATGTGTGATGACTATTTAGCCGAATTTTCAGGCAAACAATTCAAATGCCTTGATGCCGGATTCCAAAAAGGCGAAAAGGTTGATATAGTTGTAAGACCCGAAGATGTTGATATTGTTGAATGCGAAAAGGGTGCACTTACCGGCACGGTCACCTCGATTACCTTCCTCGGCGTTCATTATGAAATTATCGTTGATATAGGCGGTTTCAAATGGATGATACAAACTACCGATGAACATTTTGTAGGCGATAACGTGGGTCTTATTATCGAGCCGGACGCAATTCACGTTATGAAAAAGAGTGAGTATTCGGGCAAATACGGCGATTACAGCTCATACAGTGAAGAAATCGACCATCTTTCCGATGTTATCGAGGAGGATGAGAATTGAAAAGAAAATCACTTGGGAGTCGTTTAGTTGCGGCGCCGTACATAGTTTGGGCGGCTATTTTCATAGTAGTTCCCCTTATAATGATGATTTATTACTCATTCACAGATGCTTCGGGTGTTTTTACATTTAAAAACATAAGTCAGCTCGGTGAATACAAAAACGCATTCGGATTATCAATCCTTTATGCCATCATTTCCACAGTGATAACCTTTATTTTGGCTTATCCCCTCGCCTATTTTATGACTAAATTAAAGGTTTCCTCTCAAAAAATGATTTTGATGATAGTTGTTTTCCCGATGTGGATGAACTTTCTTATCCGCACCTATTCCTGGATTTCGATACTTGCAAATACCGGTATCATCAATACATTTTTAAAAAGTTTGGGACTCGCTCCCTTAAAGCTTATAAATACACCGGGCGCGGTTATTCTCGGTATGGTTTACGATTTTCTGCCGTATATGGTTTTACCGATTTATACCGTTATGACCAAAATTGACGTTTCCCTCCTTGAAGCCAGCGAGGACCTCGGCGGAAATGCTCTCACAAAGATTCGCAGGGTCATTTTCCCCTTGAGCCTTCCGGGAGTGATTTCGGGAATTACAATGGTTTTCGTTCCCTCGGTAAGCACCTTTTATATTTCGCAGAAGCTCGGCGGCAACAAAACAATGCTTATAGGCGATGCCATCGAGTACCTCTTTAATTTAGGTCCCGCTCATTATAACGTAGCTTCGGCAATATCCTTGGTTCTTATGATAATGATTCTTTTATGCCTTGCCGTTATGAACAGATTTTCGGGTGATGATGATGAGGGAGGTATAATGATATGAAGGTTTTATCAAAGATTTATATTGCCTTAATTCTTTTATTCCTCTATGCTCCGGTTGCGGTTATGGTGATTTTCTCATTCAACTCGGCAAACAGTGTTTGGGTTTTAAAGGGTTTTTCCCTCGAATGGTACAACCGCCTTGCATTTAACGACAATATGTTAAACGCCTTACAGCACACCCTTATTATTGCAATTCTTTCAGCCGCAATTTCAACGGTTTTGGGAACTGCCGCGGCAGTAGGCATTTATTCTTTCAGAAAGAAAATTACGAAAAGTACGGTAATGTCGGTTACAAATATACCGATGATGAATGCCGATATTGTTACCGGTATTTCGCTTATGCTTTTATTCGTATTTATCGGCAGATTATTCGGCGTTGCCGAATCACTCGGATTTGTAACCGTTTTGATAGCCCACATAACATTCAATCTGCCCTACGTAATTCTTTCGGTAATGCCCAAGCTCAAGCAGACCGACCATCATCTGCCCGAAGCGGCGCTTGACCTCGGTTGTACTCCCTTGCAGGCATTTTTCAAGGTGGTTTTGCCCTCGATTTCATCGGGCGTTTTCAGCGGATTTGTTATGGCATTTACCCTCTCACTCGATGATTTTGTTATCAGCTATTTCACCTGCGGTCATTATCAAACCTTACCTATAGTAATTTACAGTATGACCAAAAAAACAGTAACACCGGATACCTACGCGCTTTCCTCAATAATATTTGTTGTGGTATTTGCATTACTTGTTTTATATAACACGATACAAGGCTCAAACGAAAGAAAGGAGATTCGCGCAAAATGAAAAAATTAAGATTTATAATTTCAATTATGCTCGTAATGGCTTTGGTGCTTTCTTTTGCCTCCTGCGGTTACGAATATTTTGATTTGAATTTGCGTGCAAGCTATGAAAACAACCTTGCCGGTACCGAGCTCAATGTTTACAACTGGGGCGAATATATTTCGGTTGGCGGCGATGGTGACCTTGATGTAAACAAGGAATTCGAAAGAATTACCGGTATAAAAGTAAACTACACAACCTTTGACAGCAACGAAACTATGTATTCACAGCTCAAAAACGGCGGTGTTTCCTATGATATAATAGTCCCCTCCGATTATATGATTGAGCGTCTTAAAAATGAAAATATGCTCAAAAAGTTTGATACCTCGAAGTTAAGCAACTTTGATTTGATTGATGACAGATATAAGGGCTTGTTCTTCGATGAAAACAACGAATATTCGGTAGCTTACAATGTAGGTATGGTTGGTCTTATCTACAACGGTGCCGTAATTAAAGAAGATATTCACAGCTGGAGCGCACTTTGGGACGAAAAGTATAAAGGTCAGTCCCTTATGTTTGATAATCCCCGCGATGCCTTCGCCATTGCACAGTTCAGACTCGGTCAGAGCCTTAACAGCACCAACAAGGCCGATTGGGACAAAGCAAAGGAGCTTTTAATACAGCAGAAGCAGTATTTGCAATCCTACGTAATGGATGAGGTTTTCTCTAAAATGGAAACCGGCGAAGCGGCTATTGCACCCTATTATGCAGGCGATTATTTCATAATGAAGGAAATAAATCCCGACCTTAAATTTGTTTATCCCGATGAAGGAACTAACATTTTTGTTGATTCGGTTTGCATTCCCACCTGCTGTAAAAACTATGAAGCGGCTCTGCTTTATATCAATTTCCTGCTCGAGCCGGATATAGCGCTTGCCAATGCCGAATATATCGGTTATGCTTCCCCCAACACCTCGGTTACGCAAAACGAAGAATACAGTCTTTACGGCGAAGAAATCCTCTACCCGAGCGACACCGAATATATGGATACAAAAACTCAATACTTCCACGATATTGACAGTGATATAAAAACCTATTACGAAAACCTCTGGCTTGATATTAAGCGTGATTAAAATTAACAAAAAAACTAAAGGACTTAAATCATTTTTTGATTTAAGTCCTTTTATCTTGCCAGCGGGTGGAATTTTTTATACGCCGCGGCATATTTATTTTTCATCATCTGTGCATAAACCTGGGTTGAAGAAATATCCGAATGTCCCAGTAGCTCCTGCACATCGGTAAGCTGTGCTCCGTTTTCCAAAAGATGCGCCGCAAAAGAATGACGAAGTGTATGCGGAGTTATATCCTTATTTATCTTTGCGGCACTGGCATAGTGCTTAATAATCTTCCAGAAGCCCTGGCGGGTCATAGGTTGTCCGCTCATATTAGTAAACAACCGCTCCTCATCGGGGTCGCTTATCATTACCGGACGAGCCTCGGTAACATAATGCTTAATGGTCTTAAGCGCCTGCGGATAAAGAGGAATGATTCTGTCCTTCTTCTTATCTCCGCTCATATGTATTACGCCGATTTGAAGATTGAGGTCCGAAACCTTAAGCTCGATAAGCTCGGTAACCCTTATTCCGGTTGCATACAAAAGCTCAAGCATTGCCTTATCTCTACAGCTCTTATAATCGTTACCGCTCGGCTGTTCAAGAAGTGTTATAACCTCTTTAGAGGTAAGAATTTCGGGAAGCTTTTTGGGGGTTGTACGTTTTGAAAGGGTTACAACGGGGGTTGTACTTAAATAATTTTCTTTAACAAGGAAATTGAAATAACAACGAAGTGAAGCAACGGTTCTGGCAACGCTCGATTCGCTCTGACCTACCGAAAGCATATACTGCTCATATTTTGTAACAAACTCGCTCGTTACGGCTGAAGGGTCTTTTAGACGCTTTTCGCCGCAGTAAACGATGAATTTAGCAACATCTCGCATATATGATTCAAGGGTGTTTTTCGAAGATTTTTTAACATCCCGCAGATAGTTTTCAAATTCGTTAACGTAGCTGACCATTTTTTCACTTCCTTTTATTTGGTTTAAAAACTGAAGTATTTAAAGAATGCTACCGCCGTAACGGCATCAAGCAATGCTGAAATTAAAAATATAATGATAACCACCGTAAAGCTTCGGCAGTAGTTTTTAAAACTCTCAAAAATTTCGGCAGAAGACTTTTGAGGCATTATCACACGTATTAAGCCTGCCGAAAACCCAAAAGCTCTGCTCGCGCAAATAAAATAACCTATTGCGGCTATTACGGTGCATGGTATAAGAATAAGGGAATTAAAAGCAATACCCTGAAGAGCATATTTAAGATAAATATATCCCGCTTTAATACCGTAGGTAAACCCGCAGTAACAGATTATAAGCGGTGAAAGAGCAACCCCTACAACCGAGGTACCGCTCAAATAAAGAGCAATCACGGCAGGTGCAAACGAGGTAAGGGCAGAAAAGAAAATTCCGAAAAAATCCTTATCTGTTCTGATTTGCCGAAAACCGACAAACGAGGTTTGAGCAACCGAATAAACCGAACTGCTTTTTCCGAGCAAAACCGCGCCCAAAATCATACCGAAAACGTACAAAACCGCAAGCACGATTAAGAATCGGTTTTTCGAAACAGAATCAACAAATTTTGACTTTCTTAAATTTATTGTGGTAATATGTCTCATATTTTCTCCTCCCGACAGTTAAATTTATTCGCCGCCGGGACAAGATATTACAAAGACACTATATTTTGTTTAAAATATGCGTTAGTCCAATATATGTTGTATTGCTGAAATTATGTAACCTACATATAAAAGGTCATTACAAAAATATAACCCTAACA
>JAGHTJ010000180.1 GCA_018065375.1 Candidatus Equinaster intestinalis
CCCGTAAACACTATTTAAAAATCTTAAATTTTGCTGATTTCTTCAGCATATCTTACCGTTTCCATGGCATCTGCCGAATATTTATCCGCTCCGATTTTTTCGGCATATTCCTTTGTAAGCACCGCACCGCCTACAACCACCTTACAGTAGGGGGCTTTTTCCTTTAAAAGCTTTACCGTTTCCTCCATAGCGGGCACCGTGGTAGTCATTAAAGCGGAGAGACCCGCCAATTTTGCGTGATGCTTTTCTACCGCCTCCAAAACCGCCTCGGGCGGGGTATCTCGGCCTAAATCTATAACCCGGAAACCGTAGTTTTCAAGTAAAAGCTTCACGATATTTTTTCCTATATCGTGAATATCGCCCTTAACCGTTGCCAGCACGAATTCACATTTATCGGCAGGCTTTGCGGAGCCTACCTTTTTCTTTATCTCCTCAAATGCCGCTCCCGCCGCCTCTGCACTCATAAGAAGACTCGGCAAATACACCTTTTTCTGCTCGTAGCCCTCTCCTACCAAATCGAGGGCGGGGATTATATCGGTTTCGATGATTTCCATAGCCTCTTTTGTTTCGAGAGCTTCTTTGCAAAGCGCCGCCGCAGGCTCGCGAAGTCCCTTTATAACGGCGGTTTTAAGGTCGATTTCGGCGGTTTTTACAGGTAAAGCCGCCTGCGTATTTTCGCAAAAAGCGATATAGCCCTCTGCCGTTTCATCGAAGCCCTCAAGCAGACAATACGCCTTGTACGCCCCCATCATTTCATCGGAATAGGGGTTTATTATGGCGGCGCAAAGTCCTTTTTGCAGGCAGGCAAGGAAAAATGCGGAATTGAGCAAATCTCTGCGGGGCAGACCAAACGAAACGTTTGAAACGCCAAGTGAGGTTTTAAGACCCATTTTGGTTAATAGTTCAACCGATTTCATTGTTTCGGCGGCATTTTTACTGCCGGTGCTTACCGTGAGGGTAAGCGGGTCGAAAATAATATCCTTTTTATCAATGCCGTATTTTTCGGCATTTTTGAGTATATTTTGAGCGATTTTTACCCTTTCCTCTGCCCTTTCGGGAATTCCGTTTTCATCGAGGGTGAGGGCAATTACAACACCGCCGTACTTTTTGGCAAGCGGGAAAACCGCCTCCATACTTTCCTTTTTGCCGTTTACCGAGTTGATAAGGGGTTTTCCGTTATAAATACGAAGCGCCTTTTCCATGGCGGCGCAGTTTGAGGTGTCTATCTGAAGCGGCAGGTCACAGACCGCCTGAAGCTCCTTTATCACCGAAACGAGCATTTTTTCTTCATCAATTTCGGGAAGACCAACATTAACATCGAGGGTGTGCGCCCCCTTTTCCTGCTGGGCGATGCCCTCTTTTAGGATATAATCAATGTCGTTTTCCTTAAGTGCCTCTTTAAAACGTTTTTTACCGGTGGGGTTTATCCTTTCTCCGATAATTACCGGGGCGTTTCCGAAAACTACGGCATGGGTATATGAGCTTACCGCCGTAATATCCTTTTTTGTGATTTCTTTCGGCTTTATATTATTAAGGCGGCCAACGAGTTTTTCGATATATTCGGGCGTTGTACCGCAACAGCCGCCTACAATTCTTACACCGCTCTCAACCGCTTTTGCGGTTTGCTCCGCAAAATCTTCAGCCGAAACATCGAAAACAGTTTCGCCGTTTACAACCTGCGGCAGACCGGCATTCGCCTTTAAAATAACCGGCAGAGAAGAAAGGGCTAAATAATCCTCTGCTATCGGCATCAGCTTTTTAGGACCGTATGAGCAGTTTATACCTATTGCATCGGCGCCAAGTCCTTCGAGCATAGCCACGCAAGCCGAGGCATCAGCACCGGTTAAAAGCTTTTCGTCCTCACCGAAGGCATTGGTAACAAAAACCGGCAAAGAGCTGTTTTCCTTTGCGGCAAGAAGCGCCGCCTTGGTTTCGTAGGAATCATTCATGGTTTCGATAACGATTAAATCTGCGCCGTATTTTACGCCGAGCTTTACCGTTTCCGCAAAAATTTCCACCGCTTTTTCAAATTCCAGATCGCCCAGCGGTTTAAGCATTTTACCGGTGGGGCCTATATCGAGAGCGACCCATTTTTCGCCGCTTTTTTTACTTATCTTTGCCGCATTTTTTGCATTATTTACAGCGGCGGCGATTATTTCTTCGAGCTCATTTTTGCTGAATTTCAGCAGGTTTGCACCGAAGGTATTTGTGTTTACAATATTGCTTCCCGCATCAAAATACGCCTTATGAATTTCGGTTATGATTTCGCTGTGAGTGATATTCCATCTTTCGGGAAGCTCGCCGGCCAAAAGCCCTTTTTTCTGCAAAAGGGTTCCCATACCGCCGTCTAAAAAGACGATATTTTCCTTTAAATACTCTCTTAAATTCATTTTTCCACTCCTATAATTGCGGTAACCGATTTTGAGGGTGTCATCAGCATACTGTCATTCAGCACAACTCCGATTTTTTGCGAACAACCCAAAAAGGCGAAAATATCGCGCTGAATTTTAATCTCCAGGTCCCCGTATCCCGCCGAAAAACGCGGACGTGTTTTACCGTATTTTTCGGTAATTTCCTTGTTAAAGCAATCGCAAAGCGCCTCTATTCTCTCGGCTCCGAGCGCCTGAAAAATCACCGCTTTAGAGGGAGAAAGGGTGCTGTATTTTATTATCATTCTATCAATTTCCAGCCCCGCCGTAGCGGCAAAAACAACCGCTTTTTCACAGTTTTTAAGATTTTTGGCAAGGTCACGCGAGCGGGTTTTCACAAATCCCAAATCAACCTCGTCCGCCGAGATTTTCACCGGGACTTCGGCAAAGCAAACCGCATATCTAAAGACATTTCCCGCCGCAAGAATACACTCTTCAACGAGGCTTTTTTCCGCACCATCGGCAGTTTTTATGCCGGCGTACCGCATTACCTCTTTTTCATTTATCGGCGGGGGAGTTAAGCTTTTAACAAATACCGTATTTTCCATTTTATCCCAAAATATCCGAGAGATTTTGCTTGATTTTTTCGGCAACATCGGGCTTGTTCATCGAATAAACGTGAACATTGGTAATTCCGTTGGCAAACAAATCAATAATCTGGTCGGTAGCATAGGCAATTCCCGCCTGAAGCATGGCATCGGGAGATGCGCCGAACTTATCCACAATGCTCTTAAACCTTTGGGGCATAAATGAGCCCGAAAGCTTAATGGCACGCTCAACCTGATTTGCGCGGGTAATAGGCATTACGCCGGGAATTATCGGCACCGTAATACCCGCCTCGCGGATTTTATATAAAAAGTTGTAAAAAAGGTTATTATCGAAAAACATCTGTGTTGTAAGGAATGAGCAACCCGCATCAACCTTTTCTTTAAGATGCTTAATATCTTCCTTTTGGTTTTCACTTTCGGGGTGAATTTCGGGGTAGCAGGCGCCGCCGATACAGAAATTTTGGTCGATACTCTTAATATCATAAATAAGCTCGGTGGCGTGGCGGTAATCCCACAAACTGCGGTCGGTTTTAGCCAGCTCCTCGGTTAAATCACCGCGAAGCGCCATAATATTTTCGATGCCCGCCGCCTTGATTTCGGAAATCTTATTGCGGACGGTTTCTCTGCTCGAAGAAACGCAGGTTAAGTGCGCCAAGGTAGGCACACCGTAGCGGTCCTTTATGTTTTTTGCAATTTCGAGGGTGTATGCGCTTGTTCCGCCGCCCGCGCCGTATGTAACGCTCATAAAGCTCGGCGAGAGCTTGGCAATTTCCTCGGTGGCGGTTTTAACACTATCGAATGCCGAATCGGTTTTGGGCGGAAAAACCTCAAAAGAAAGGGTAAGCTTATCTTTATTAAGTATTTCGGTAATTTTCATTTTTGATACCCCTTTATAATTCTGTATTTTTAAAAAAACACTGTGTCTGCATAAAAATAAGGATAGCAGAAATTTAAACTCCAGTCAATAGAAAACGCGGTTTTGTTTGCTAAAACTCACAAACCGTTTCGTTTTCACCGGAATCGGAATAAAATTTTACGTTACCGCTATCATAATTCATAATATATGCGCCGTCATCAGAGCCTACGAACATCTCCGCTTATTTTAATTGTAACATAAGCCGCCCGCCTTTTCAATAGCGGCAATACATACAATTACACGCCCCGCTCGATAAAAAATATCGGGCGGGGTTATATGTTTTTATTTGTTTTTTCCTGCGAGGCGGTCTGCCATTTCCTTAAGCTCTTCCGGTTTTAAGAATTCTATACTCAAAATTCCCTGCTCGCCGACAGTCTTTTTTACCTTTACTTTTCGGTGCATTGCCTGCGTCAGAGCAAGCTCTACCTCGGCATAAAATTTGTTTTGTGTGGCGGCGGTTTTGGTCGGTTTGCGGTGCTTTTTTGCCGCTTTTATGGCATTTTCAAGCTCCCTTACCGATTTACCCTCCTTCGCCATTTCTATAAGCTCACGGCGCAAATTTTCGTCTTCTCCCGCGCTTAAAATCGCCCTCGCGTGGCCTGCGGTGATTGCTCCGCTTTGAAGCAGTTCGCGAGCCTGCTCACCGAGCGTTAATAATCGGAGGGCGTTTGCTACCGCCGCTCTCGATTTTCCTACGCGAACCGCAACCTGCTCCTGGGTAAGACCGTAAGAGTCTATCAGCTGCTTATAGCCCTCTGCCTCCTCGATGGGGTTGAGCCCCTCTCTTTGCAGGTTTTCTATGAGGGCAACCTCCATAATCTCCTGCTCTGTATAGTCCTTTACTATTACCGGAACTGCCTCGAGCCCCGCTTTTCTGCAGGCACGCCAGCGGCGTTCACCCGCAATGATTTTGTATCTGCCGTTTGCCGTGGGCTTTACTATTATCGGCTGTAAAAGACCGTGCTCCTTTATACTTTCGGCAAGCTCCTCGATAAGCTCCTCCTTGAAATCCTTTCTCGGCTGACCGCGTTTGGGTTAAATTTCGGTGAGCTTTACGGTTATAAGCTTATCGTTTTCGGTTGCATTTTCGTTAAATATTGCATCAAGACCCTTTCCGAGTCCGCCCTTAATAACTGCCATCAGTATCCCCTCCTGTTGTTTTTAATAAGCTCTTTTGCGAGGTCATCATAGGCTCTCGCGCCCTTCGACCTCTTATCATAATACTGTATCGGCATACCGTAGCTCGGCGCCTCCGAAAGTCTTACCGCACGCGGTATGGTGGTTTTATAGATTTTATCGGCGAAGAACTTTTTCAGCTCCTCTACAACCTGGTGGGTAAGATTGAGTCTTGAATCGTACATCGTAAGAAGCACGCCCTCAAGCTCCAACCCCTGATTGTAAAGCCTTTTTACCTGGCGAACACTCGAAAGAAGCTGGGAGAGTCCCTCCATTGCATAATATTCGCATTGCACCGGAACCAACAGAGTATCGCTCGCAACAAGGGCGTTTACCGTAATAAGGCTCAATGAGGGCGGACAGTCGATAAATATGTAATCATAGCTGTCCCTGCAAAGCGCCAGGGCAAGCTTGAGCCTTTCCTGACGGTTTTCAACACCTATAAGCTCAACCTCCGCGCCCGCTAAATCCATATTTGCCGGTACAATGTCAACGTTTTTAAAGGTGGTTGTCCGCTTGACGTTTTCTGCTCTCGCGCCGGCTATCAGCAAATCGTAGGTAGAAAGCGCCACCTCCCGCTTGTTTATACCGAAGCCGCTGGTTGTGTTGCCCTGCGGGTCGGCATCAATAATTAAAACCTTTTTTCCGAGCAGACCAACCGCCGCGGTAAGATTTACCGCCGTTGTGGTTTTTCCTACTCCGCCCTTTTGGTTTACTATGGCGATTATTTTTCCCATACTTTTCCCCTTTTTTCCTACTGCTTATCTGCGGCGCCGAGCCCGAATTCCTCAAACTCCGCCTTGCTGCCGCAAAATACGTTCATATCAATATATCTTTCCTTGCCGTTGTAGCCCTTTAAAACGTGGCGGTTTGAATACTGCCAAAAGCTCCAATCGGGCTTTCCCTGCGGCTTGCCGTAAACGCTTCTTACCCAAAAGGTACAATCCGAAAAGCCCTCTGCAATTATATTCTTATAGCTTGAATTGGTAACATAGATAATCGGAGAAGCTCCGTAATAATCCCTTACGGCGTCAACAAAATCGCGAAGCTCCGCTCTGATTTTTTCGGAATCGGTATTGGAAGCGCCGAACTCCCCGTAATATTCGAGGTCAACCACCGGCGGCAGAGCTCCCGAAACCTTTGGCACGGTAGCGCAAAAATGCTCCGCCTGCGCCTTGCCTGAAGACTCAAAACTGAAGAAATGATATGCGCCGATGCGCAAATCGGTCTTTTGAGCCTGCGCAAAGTTATCCTGAAAATGAGAATCCACAAAGCTTGAGCCCTCGGTAGCCTTAATAAATGCGAAGGAAATGTCCTGCGCCGAGAGAGTTTGCCAATCAATCTCGCCCTGATACGCCGAAACATCGACCCCGATTACCGAATACCCTTCGGATAACGGATTATTTATATGTAAAATTCCAAAATAGAAAAGAGCTCCGATAACTGCCGCAAGCATCGCGACAGCGACCGCAACCGAGAGTAAAACTACACTGCTTTTGCGAAATTTTGCGAAAATCTTCATAATTCATACCTCATTTTCAGTATACCATACCTTATGTGATTATACAAGAAAAAAGACAATGTTTCACGTGAAACATTTTTGAAATTTGGCTATTTGAGGCAAATGCCATATAATCATAATATACGGAATTAGGAAAAAGAAATCTCACTATAAAAAGGAAGAAGCCGTTAAATGAAGCCGAAAGAAGCCCCTGCAAGGTAAAAATTGCAGGGGATTATCGTTTTTATTTGTGTTTTTTGAGGGGCAATCAGGTTTTATCTCCCGGTTTAAAAAGCAGGCTCATTAAAAGTCCCGAGCACATTGCAGTTGCAATTCCGCCCGCCGTTGCGGTAAGTCCGCCGGTGAGAGCGCCGTAGAGTCCGTACTGTGCAACCGCCTTTTCCACGCCCTTTGCAAGGCTGTATCCGAAGCCGGTAAGGGGAACGGTAGCTCCCGCTCCCGCAAGCTTTACGAGGGGGTCGTAAAGGCCGAGCGCCGTTAAAGCAACACCCGCAACCACAAACGAAACCAAAATCCGCGCAGGAGTAAGCTTTGTAAAATCTATCAGCACCTGACCTATCAGGCAAATCGCGCCGCCCACCAAAAATGCAATTACCAGTCTTATGCAAAGCTCCATTTTTTCATTCCCCTTTTCTTTAAATGTATTTTTTGCGAATTTCGGCTTTTTATTCGCAAACTTCTTGTTTTTGGGGGAATGTTTCACGTGAAACATTTTCAAAAATCGAATCCGTAAATTACCAAATCCGTAAAATACCGAATCCCCTCGCCGCTTCGTGGCCCTCTCCCCTTTAACAAGGGGCGCTTCGTGTAGGGGACGGCGCCTCGACGTCCCGCATTGTGCGATGAAATAATACGGCAATCTTGCCTCCCTTGCTAAAGGGAGGGGGACCGCCTGCGGTGGTGGGATTCCGTAGGGGCGTGCATTGCGCGCCCGTTTTAATTTAATAAATTCATCCATCAACCGGCTTTGATGGAAAAAGACCGCCGTCTGCCGTGCCGTAAGGCGTGGCAGGTGGCGGTCCTGTTTTGCAAAATTAAGGTTATGCGGTGGCTATTTTTTGATTTTATCCCAATAATCCTTGAATTTCTGCTCGGAGGTGTTCGCTCCGAAGCGGTAAAAAATCTTATCCTTTATTTCATTTGGCAGATATTGTTGTTTTACATAGTGATTGGGATAATCGTGGGGATAGAGATAGTTTTGTCCCTTAACCGCCGCATCTTCACCGTCAAAATGCTTGTTTTGAAGCTGTCTCGGGATAGCTCCGGTTTTGCCGCACTCAACATCGGCAAGTGCCTCGTTTATGGCGCAGTAAGCCGAATTGCTTTTTGGGCTTGTTGCAACGAGTATAACCGCATTGGCAAGGGGTATTCTGCCCTCGGGAAGACCAAGCTGTAAAGCCGAATCCACCGCCGCCTGAACGATTGGTATTATCTGCGGATAGGCAAGTCCTACGTCCTCATTGGCGCATACGAGAAGCCGCCTGCAGGCGCTTTGTATATCGCCCGCCGCAAGAAGCCGCGCCAAATAATAGATGGCGGCATCGGGATCGCTTCCCCTCATTGATTTCTGATATGCCGAAATTATATCGTAATGCTCCTCGCCCTCGCGGTCATACCGTACCGAATTATTAGAAAGGAGCTGTTCTACAATATCGTCACCGATCATAACGGTTTTTTGGGTTTTCTGTTCGCCAAAAGCCGTGATAAAGCAGAGCTCTAAAATGTTCAGCGCCCGCCTTACGTCTCCTGCGGCGCTCATCGCAATCTTTTTTACCTCGTTTTCGCCGATTTGTATTTCTACGCCGTTTTCCTGCCCCAAAATCCCCGTGGCACGTATTATGCTCGGCATAATTTCTTCATAGGTAAGCGCCTTAAATTCAAAAACCGAAGAACGGCTGATAATGGCATTATAAACGTAAAAGAAGGGGTTTTCGGTAGTAGACGCAATAAGGGTAATATCGCCGGTTTCAATATATTGCAGTAAAATCTGCTGTTGCTTTTTATTGAAATACTGAATCTCATCGAGGTAGAGCATAACTCCGCCCGCCGTTTCAATTCCGCCCAAACTGTCAATTATCGCCTTAATATCGGCGGTGGAAGCCGTGGTGGCGTTAAGATGATAGAGCTTTTTGCCGCAACGCTCGGCAATTATGTTTGCAACGGTGGTTTTACCCACGCCCGAAGGTCCGTAAAAAATAAGGTTCGGTATATTGCCCGAATTTATAATGCGCCGCAGAACCTTGCCCTCACCTAAAAGGTGCTTCTGTCCGCAGACCTCATCAATGCTTTTCGGCCTTACCCTGTCCGCCAACGGTCTTGGCATAACCTCTCCTACTTTTTAATATATATATTTTATTCTACTACTTTTTTGGCAAAATTTCAATTATTATCGGGTGGCAATGATGAAAAAGGTTGTTTTTCTTAAAAACGCGCTTATTTTAACCGCAACTTCGCTTTTTCTGCGTCTTGCAGGCGTGGTGATGAAGGTCTGGCTTGCGAACAAAATAGGCGGCGAGGGGCTCGGCCTTTATCAGCTCGTTTTTTCCTTTTATCTGCTTGCCGCAACCTTTGCAACAAGCGGCATTTCCACCGCCGTAACAAGGCTTGTTGCCGATGAGCTGTGTTTGGGCACTCAAAACGGCATAAAGAAAATAATGGCGGCGGCTTTTGGTGTTACGGTCTTAATCGCCGCCCTTTCCAATGCCTCTGTATTTCTTTTTGCCGAAACGATTGCAAAAGTCGTCATTCACGATGTGCGCGCCGCCGCTTCGCTCAAAATTTTATCCTTTTCCCTTTTGTTTATGGGAGTTTCTTCCTGCATTAAGGGGTATTTTATCGCCCGCCGCAAAACCCTGCCGCCCTCCTCCGCGCAGATTATCGAGCAGGCGGCAAGAATTGTATCGGTAATGCTTCTTGTCGGAAAGTTTGCGCCGCGCGGCATTGAATATGCCTGCTATGCCGTTTTTTTAAGCGATTTTATTGCCGAAACGGTTTCCTGCTTCTATCTTTTTCTGCTCTACCGTAAGGACGGCTTTTACATTTCCCGCCTTTGCGGCAGGGAGCGCCCGGATTACAGCATCGGCAAGCAAATATGGCATATCGCCGCGCCGATTTCAGTCGGCAGATATGTAAATTCGGGGCTCCGCACGGTCGAAAACACCCTCGTTCCCGCAAAGCTTATGCTCTCCGGTATGGAAAACGCCGCCGCCCTCGAGGCATTCGGACGAATTAAGGGTATGGTGCTCCCGCTCCTTTTCTTTCCGTCCTCCCTGCTCGGAGCTTTTGCAACCCTGCTGATACCCGAGGTCAGCGAAGCCAGAGCTCGGGGCAGAACCGCCGCCCTTTCAAAAATGACCGAGCGAATATTGACCTTAACCCTTACGGTAGGCATAGTTTTCGGTTTTATATTCTTCACGGCAGGTGACCAAATAGGTGAGCTGATATACAAAGACCCCGAGGTTGGCAGGCTGATAGTGCGGCTCGCCCCGATAGTGCCTCTAATGTATCTCGACAGCATTGCAGACGGCATTTTAAAGGGCATTGACAAGCAAAAAGCCACCTTCAGAGCCTCGGTTTCGGATTCGGCAATACGAATTCTGCTCATAACCCTCGTTCTGCCGAAATACGGGCTTGACGGCTTTATCCTGATAATGTACGCCAGCAACCTATACACCTGCGCCCTCAACGTGATAACCCTGCTTCGCGCAACCAATACCAAAATTCCGTTTTTGAGCAAAATTGCCCTGCCTTGCCTTTGCGCCGCGGCGGTAACCCTTTCGCTAAACCGTGTTTTGCGATATTTTTCTCTGCCAAACATATTGTTTACCGTAATTTTTGTGGGGGGTAGCGTTTTTGCTTATGCGGCACTGCTTATCATAACAAAAAGCATATCGGTTGGCGAAATTCGGGAAACAATTACGTAAATGTTTCACGTGAAACATTTGCAGGCGGGCGCCTGCTTTGCGCATGGGCGCAAAGCGAATTGTGTTCGCAGAACACAAAAAAGCAAGGCTCCGCCTTGCCGGCGCCCGCCGTAAATCATATA
>JAGHTJ010000108.1 GCA_018065375.1 Candidatus Equinaster intestinalis
ATGCTTATCCGTAAGCTTTTGTGCAACGGCGGTACAAATTTCTTCAATTATTTCATATTTTTTCTCCGAATTTTCGCTGCCCGAAAGCAACAAATACGAAAGCTTTGAGGTAATTTCGCCGTCTTCAAAGGTTTTAAGGCAGTGAAACGACCATTTATAATATGGCTCATAACGGTTTGCAAGCAAAAACAAAACCTTAACCGCCGAGCGCACAA
The DNA here is from genome assembly GCA_018065375.1 of Candidatus Equinaster intestinalis. The sequence continues at coordinate 216 of JAGHTJ010000108.1, forward strand.
ATTCGCTCAATGCCAAAACCGAAGCTTCGGCTTCTCCCCTTAAAACGCATCTGGGATAATTATACTGTCCGGATTGCGCCATAATAAGCAAACTACCTGCCAGCTTTTTCAGTTTTATATCTTCAGGCTGATTTGATAGACTTTCTCTGATACGGGTAAACTCGCCGTATCCGTCGTAAAAAACCTCACCGTTTGTTGCCTCGAAAAGTGCATAATCGGGAAGCTTCAACCAATCAATATCGGTAAGTGCGCCGTCCGGTGAGCCGACCTTTTCGGTATAAAACCGGGCTGTTCGTATAGGCCCGTTACGGTTGCCGCCTACAGGGGACAGCATTTCTCTCTTTACACCCATAAACTCCTTCGGAAGCTTATTATACGCCCTTTCGAGCAGAAATTCCGTTCGGCGGTCTATCACCGTTTCATCAGGCAGAAATATTGCAAATCCCGCTTCGAAATCGTGGTCACGGCTGAAGGTATCATCAAATCCGTATCTTTCCGAGCCGCTTCCCACGAATCCTACCGCTATTTTGGATAAAAGATTCGGAAAATCGTTTTCAAGCATCGGCTTTCCGTATTCTTCATAAAAGGCTCTCGAAATATCAATTCCTTTCATATTTTGCCCTCTTACTTAGTTCTCCGGCATACTCGTTAAAGCCGTAATATTTGAAAACGTCCTCGCATTTTTCGCAGGCATAAGCGATAGCCGGAGTTTTTTCGCTTAAAAGCAGTTCTCTCGCATTTTCAAGGTAATCTTTAATTTTAGCATCGTTTTTTGTTCCTGTTTTTTTGCTCACCAAATCAGCGAGATTACAATAGGTTATTGCCTGCTCGGCTTGGGTGTTTTCGCCCTTTTTCATAATTTTAAGCGCCGACAAAAAAAGTTTTTCCGCCCTATCAAAATCATTTTTATCCAAAACGGCGGTTGCCATATTATTGTAAAGTCCTGCAAGGCGGCTGTCATCCGCATTGAGATTTTTTTCGTATATATTTTGGGCTTTTGAGTAAAGCTCGAGCGCATCATCGGTTTTTCCGAAGGCTTTAAATGCGGTGGCAGCATTCAGATAGGTTGTACCCTTCATTACCTCATCACACACCCTTGCGGAAAAGCTGATTGCTTCTTTGGAATATTCGGTTGCCTTCTCGCCCTTGCCGAGTTTTCTGTAAAAACCGATACACTCATTTAAAAGCAGCAGCCTGCCCGTATCATCGGATATGCTCTGCGCTTCACCTAACCAATACATCAAAAGACGCTCTGCATTATCAAATTCTTTTTCTATAAAATAACCATCCAGCTTTTCAAGAATTCTGTAAACCGGTATGGACTTTTCTCTCTTTGCAATACAACTGCAAAATTCCTCATAATCTTCTTTTTCAAGCATTTTTATCCCTGCAATTCTTACAAATTCCCACAAACTGAAGATTTGAATACTCAATTTCAAAATCGGAAGCCTTCGCCGCATTTAAAAGGGTTTCTTCGGGCAGTTTTACCTCGAACAAATCAATTACACTACCGCATTTTTTACAAACGGCGTGGGTATGGGGCAGAGTTTTTGCATCAAAGCGCTCCTTACCGAGCACCGTACCCACCGAAACGATTTTTCCGTCCTTTAAAAGCTTATTTAGATTTCGGTAAACCGTGCCGAGGCTTATATCGGGATATTCTGTTTTAAGGCTGTTATATATTTGCTCTGCGCTCGGATGCTCTGAACTTGCGGACAAATATTCCATTATTGCCTGCCTTTTCTTGCTGAAACGAGTAAGCATATTTATTCTCCTTAACGATAATAATTCTTATTACTATTAAACTATATAACATTTAAAATGTTTTGTCAAGGCTAAAAAAGAAGCAGGGTCGATTTTTCATCAGCCCCGCTTTACATCAAATATTATAATTTCGGTTTTGCCTATTAAAGCTTTAATCGGAAGCCCCGTTTCGGAAAAGAATATTTTATAATTATTTCCCTTTAAAAGAAACTCCTTTTCTTCGGTATCCGCCTGCTTCCCCGCCGCATCGCAAAACGCGGCATACATCTCATTTAAAATGCCCGAAAATGCCGATTTTTTGCTTTCCGGCTTATATGTAAGGCCCTCAAATTTTACCGAAAAATCATCAGCGGTGTAGACATATTCGAGACCCTTTACCGTTTGCGGTTCAAGAAATTTTGCCGTAAAATTGCCCTTTTCACCCGATTTACAGCTACAAACAAATTCCTGCTCATCACACTCGAATTTTGCCGAAAATTCTATGTTCCCCACCACCGGTTCCACCTTTTCGGCTTTACATCCGCAAAGAAGCAAAAATACAAAAACGCAGGATAAAATTTTCTTCAAAAACAGTTACTCCTCAAGATTTTTGAAGACAAACGGCAGTTGTTCTATCATATCGCTCGGCAACATCGAGGTTTTTGAGAGCTTTTGTGCCGCCATATCGCCGCACATACCGTGGATATAAACGCTCTCCTTTACCGCCTGCAACAGCTCCTTATTTTGCGCAACGCGTGCCGCAAGTATGCCCGAGAGGGTATCTCCACTACCGCCAGTAGCCATTCCGCTATTGCCGGTTTGATTTATAAATACTTCGCCCGCCGGAGAGGAAACTACCGTTTCGTGCCCTTTAAGCACTACATAAACGCCGTATTCTCTCGCAAAATCGCAAGCCGCCTTTTCCCTATCGGCCTCGATTTCGGCAACACCTTTGCCCGAAAGACGCGAAAACTCCTTCGGATGCGGTGTAAGCACAATTTCTGCCCTTGCCCTTCTTAAAATATCTATGCTGCGGGAGAGCATATTTATACCGTCCGCATCAATTATTATCGGGCAATCGGCATTTTTTATCACGTATTTTAAAAGGCGTTTATTAAAAAATCCCTGCGACATACCGCAACCGATAACTATACTGTTTGCCGTTTTTATATGCGGCTTTATTTTATTTATCGCGCCGAGCGAAAATCTTTTAAAGGGTTTTATTCCGCAGGGCACGAAAACCGCCTCGCTGATACCCTTGGCGACTATATCGTAAATACTTGAGGGTATGCAAAGCTTGGCTATCCCCACCCCGCTTTTAAGGCAGGCATTAGTACAAAGCATTGCCGCTCCCGCCATACCGTAGCTTCCCGAAATTATAAGGGCGGTTCCGAAGGTTCCCTTATGGGAGTTTTCGGCTCTTACTATTCTCGGTTTTTCAATAATAGCACTCATACAAACAAATCTCTTCTCATATTTTTAGGGGCGCTTTCTATTATCGCCGCCTTAAATCTTTCATTGGGCTCGATTAAAATTGCCGCCTTTGCCGCTCCCTTTTTTGCCAGAATGTAGCAGGCGTTTTCACCCTTATTGCCGCAAACAAAAACCTTATCGGCGGCATTTTTAATTCCTGCATCGCTTACCCTTGCGGTGCGAATAATTTCGGAAACCTCAAAGCTTATTATCCTTTTTCTTCTGCTTTTTGCAATAATTTTATCAATATCTACCGTACCGTTGGTTATACTATACTCGTATTCGGTAAAAAATTGTTTGACAAGGGCTATTGTTCCGTAAATCAAAGCCACAATAAGAAAAATGAGCATAAAATACTGCCTTGAATAAATAAACATTACTACGCACAGCGCCGCAGACGCCAATACTATAAGGGCGATAAGCAGGTAGTTTACAGGGCTTTTTTTGATGCTTACAAGTGGTTCGCAGAAAATATCCATAATGACCTCCGAATAATTTTAAAAATTTTTCTATAAATTATTATACAGCATAATGCCTTATACTTGCAATATTTTTTATTATATATTATAATAAATTAGAATATTCTGTCTGGGAGGAATAAAAAATGAAAATTAAAAGCAGTTATATATTGCGAAATGTTGCGGGAGAAAATCTCGTAGTACCGCTCGGAGAAGGCGGAGTTAATTTCAACTCGGTTATAACCTTAAACGGTTCGGGCAAATTCCTTTGGGAACTTTTGCAGGAGGATACCGATGAAGCCGCCCTCATTGAAGCCGTTTTGCGCGAATATGAGGTTGACCGCACAACTGCCGAGCGCGATGTTCTCGGTTTTGTAAAGTCGCTTAAAGATAACGGAATTCTGGAAGACTGATATGTCCTGGTTTTTTTACGCGCTCCTTACAATGTTCCTTTGGGGCGGCGCCGATTTATTCTACAAAAAAGGCGCAGATTGTGCGGACCGCTACAGTCATTTAAAAACCTCCGTATGTGTCGGTACGGTGATGGGCATTCATGCCGTACTGACCATACTTTTCGGTAATATCGACTACAATTTTATAAACCTGATAAAATATCTGCCGGTATCCCTTTGCTACATAATTTCAATGACTGTGGGATATTTCGGCCTTCGCTATCTTGAGCTTTCCGTTTCCTCGCCGGTGCAAAACACCTCGGGGGCGATAGTTTGTATTCTCTGCGTACTCCTTTTGGGGCAGAAATTAAGCCCCGTTTTGTGGTGCGCGATAGCCCTTATATGTATTGCGGTATTCCTGCTCGGTCTTTTCGAAAGAAGAGAAACGAATATAAAGGAAAATGACGGCAAAAAATATATTCTGGGATTTACCGCCGTTTCAATCCCGGTGCTTTACTGCATAATTGACGCTCTGGGTACCTTTTTCGATGCCTATTATCTTGATGATATTAGCACAACTCCCCTTGTGGGAGCTACCGAAGAAAGTCTCGAAACGGTTGCAAACATTTCATACGAGCTCACCTTTTTTGCGGTGGCGATATTTCTCTTTATATATCTGTGCCTTATAAAAAAGCAAAAATACGAAATGAAATATCTCCGCCCGAGCAGGCTTTTAGCGGCGGTTTTGGAAACGGCGGGTCAGTTTACCTACGTATACGCCATGAGCGGAAAAGCCGTTGTGGCGGCACCGATGGTTGCGGCATACAGCGTAGTTTCCCTATTTTCATCAAGGATTTTCTTAAAGGAAAAACTCAATATCAAAAAATACATCTGCATTGTTCTCGTTTTGCTGGGAATTGTAATTCTCGGCATCTACGATGTATAAAAACAGGAGGTCTTAAATTTGGACAGCAAACAGTTTTGGGAGAAGTTTACCGGTAAAAAAATAGCGGTTTGCGGTATCGGTATCAGCAACACCCCTATTATTAAAAGCTTTTTGGACAAGGGCGCAAGAGTTTTTGTCTGCGATAAGCGTCCGCGCGCACAGTTAGGCTCTATATGCGATGAGCTCGAAGCGGCGGGTGCAGAGTTTAACCTCGGCGAGCATTATCTCGATAACCTCGAGGTTGATGTTATCTTCCGTACGCCCGGTATGAGCTTTAATCAAGCCGAGCTTAAGGAGGCACGAAAGAGAGGAATTGCGGTTACGAGCGAAATGGAGGTTTTCTTCGATTTATGCCCCGCAAAAATCTTTGCCGTAACCGGTTCTGACGGTAAAACCACCACTACTACCCTTATTGCGAAAATGCTCGAAGAAGAGGGATATACCGTTCATATCGGAGGAAACATCGGTCACCCACTGCTCCCCGAAATTGACAATATCAAGCCTACCGATTTTGTGGTAGTTGAGCTTTCGTCATTCCAGCTTATTTCAATGAGAAAAAGCCCCGATGTTGCGGTTGTTACCAATGTAACCCCCAATCACCTTGACGTTCACAAGGATATGGACGAATATGTTGAAGCCAAAAAGAACATTCTCCTCCACCAGGGCGCATTCTCCCGCACGGTGCTCAATTACGATAACGAAATAACATACGAATTCCGCCACAGTGTTCGCGGTCAGTCGCTCGGCTTCAGTATGGAAAAACCCCTCAAAAACGGCGCCTGGCTAGACGATGAGGGCAACCTCAATATGTCCTACCGCGGTATCAGCGCGCCCATAATGAACCGCGAGGATATTACCGTTTTGGGCGACCACAATGTTGCCAACTACCTCGCCGCCATATCTGCGGTATGGGGTTATGTAGGGGCTGACACCATAAGAAAGGTTGCTCACGATTTCTGCGGTGTTGAACACCGTATAGAGTTTGTAAGAGAAATAGATGGTGTTCGCTATTTCAACGATTCCATCGCTTCGAGCCCCACACGTACCATTGCGGGTCTCAAGGCATTCAAAGAGCCGGTTGTTCTCATTGCCGGCGGCTACGATAAGCACATTCCCTTTGAACCTATGGCACCCTTTGTAATCGAAAAGGTTAAGCTTATGCTCATAAGCGGCCCCACAGCCGAAAAGATAGAAAAGGCGATTGTTTCAAATCCCGAATATAAGGGAAGCCCCGAAATAATCAGGGTAACGGACATAGCCGAGGCGGTTAAAATTGCAAGAGAAAAGGCGGTAAGCGGCGATGTTGTAACCTTAAGCCCTGCCTGCGCCTCATTCGATGCATTCCCGAATTTTGCCGCAAGAGGAAATTATTTTAAAGAGTTGGTAAATAAACTGTGATGGAACTTAAAGAACTTCTTTTCACCCTTTCAAATGCCGTTTCAATCGGTTATATTGATGAAGCCGTAAAGCTCACCGAGGATTTTCTCGGTGAATTCTGCGATGTTTCCCGCCGGGGAAAAACCTTAATCGGAAAACTCGGCAAAAACAAGGATTATACAATACTTATCGAAGCCCATACGGACGAGGTGGGTATGGTTGTAACCGATATTGACGATAACGGATTTTTAACCGCATCTAAATGCGGCGGCATAGATTTACGCCACTTAAGCGCAAAACCGGTCACAATTCACGGCAAGGAAAAATATACCGGTGTTTTTGTGAGCACCCCTCCCCATCTTAAAAATGCGGACGAGGTGCCGGAAAGCATAAGCGAAATAAAGATTGATTCTCTGCTCGGAAAAACCGCAAAGGAGAAAATCTCCATAGGCGATTTTGTAACATATTCCACACGTGCATTTTCTCTCGGTGAAAACTCCGCCGCAGGAAAAAGCTTTGATAACAGAATAGGTGTTGCCTGCATTATTGAGCTCGCAAAAAGACTTTATAATGCGGATATTCCCTGCAATGTTATTTTCCTGCTCTGCGATGCCGAAGAGCTGGGACTTCGCGGAGCCAAAACCGCGGCATTTTCGGTAGAATGTGATGAAGCCGTAGCCATTGATGTAAGCTTTGGGGACGGTCCGGATATTGACAGAACACATTGCGGAAAATCGGGCGGCGGCGCCATGATAGGGGTAAGCCCGTGTCTTGACCGCGCCATTTCGGATAAGCTCTGCCGGGTTGCCGAAAAATACGGCATTACCTGCCAGCGCGAAATTATGAGCGGCACTACCTCTACCGATGCCGATGTAATTTCGGTAACAAAAGAGGGTATCCGTACGGGACTTATTTCGGTGCCCATAAGAAATATGCACACCGATACCGAAACGGTATTTTTAAGCGACATTTACAGCACCTGCGATATTCTCGAAAAATATATTTTATCGGGAGGCAGCAGAAATGTTTGATATTTTGGAAAATCTTTGCAGAATTTACGGCGCATCGGGCAACGAAGAAATGGTGCGCGAATACATTTTAAGCGAGATTGAGGGCTTTGCAGAAGCTAAAGTTGATGCCCTCGGCAACATAATTGCATTTAAAAAGGGCGAAAACACCCCTGCCAAAAAAATAATGCTTGATGCCCACATGGACGAGGTGGGAATAATCGTAACCGATATAACGGCGGAGGGTTTTCTGCGTTTCAGCACGGTTGGCGGTATAAAAGCTTCGGTTTTACTCTGCCGCCGAGTTGTATTCGAAAACGGCGTAAACGGAGTTATTTCCTTAAAGCCGATTCATCTTTTAAGCGGCGATGAGGGCAAAACCGTACCCAAAGAGGATTCACTTTATATCGACATCGGTGCCGCCTCAAGGGCACAAGCCGAAGAAATGATAAATATTGGCAGTTTCGGAGTTTTAGAGGGCGAATATATCAAATCGGGAAACAATATCAAATCCCGCGCACTCGATGACCGCATAGGCTGTGCTGTTTTGATTGACCTTATAAAAAGTAAAAGCCAATACGATTTTTATGCCGTATTTTCGGTACAAGAGGAGGTTGGAGCAAGGGGTGCCAAAACCGCCGCGTATGCCGTAGAGCCCGATTTTTCAATAGTTTTGGAGGGTACTACCGCAAACGATATTGCCGATACTCCGTATAACAAGCAGGTTTGCGAATTGGGAAAAGGTGCCGCCGTTTCCTTTATGGATTCGGGAACACTTTATGACCGTGAGCTTTTCAGCACCGCAATAAACAGCGGCATTCCCTGCCAGATAAAAAGAGCAAATGCCGGCGGAAATAATGCAGGCAGTATACATTTAACGAAAAACGGTGTTCGCACCATAGCGATTTCGGTGCCCTGCCGATATATTCATTCACCATCAAGCGTTGCAAACACCGAGGATATTAAATCTGCGAGACGTCTTGCGGAATATCTCATTAACGCCATCGGCAGAGGTACAAGATGATTAAACTGATTGACTCTCTGCCTTCCTACGGCAAAACCGATTTACCGCTTGTTCGTATTCATTGCAATTTCGCGGCATACGGAAATTTTCCGAAGATTGCGCTTTTCTGGGCGCAGACCGATGAAAAAGGCAAGGTAACCGCCCTTCTTTGTATGATTGACGGAAGCCTTACCGTAACCGAAAACGGTGCCGACACCGATGAGCTTCGCGAATTTATATCGGCACTCGGTGCAAGGGATATACTCTGCAGTAAGGAACTCGCCGAAAAAATCGGTTTTGAGATTTTTAAAATCTGCACCGTTTTACGTGCCGACCCGCCGCATAAAACCGAGAATGCAATAGAAAACACGGGTGAAGGCGTAAACCGTTTATATGAAATGTTAAAAAATGATTTTGAGCTCGAAAAGGAAGCTTTTCTGGCGGACGTTTCACACCGGGTTCGTCATAACTGCGCATTTTTCGTGACCTCGCCCTTTGCGGCAGGGCTTTGCCTTTACTCCGAAAAATTTGCGCTTATAAACGGTATTTGTACTTTAAAGGAAAAGCGCGGCACACATATCGGCAGCGCCGTTTTGGCAAGAATAAAATCGGGAATAAGACAGAAGCCGCTTTTCGTGGCATCGCAAAATGCCGATAATTTTTATCTTAAAAATAATTTTACGGTTTGCGGACAAGCCGCATACTGTAAGGGGATATAATATGAGTTTTAATTTTGACAGCAAGCTCGAACTGCTCGCAAAAAACGTAAGAAACGAAATAAAACCGCAGTTTGAGAAAATCGGGGAAACTACCCGCTTCAACCAGCAAAAGGTTCTTTCCGCATTTGCGGAGTGCGGGGTTTTGGCTTCGCATCTCGGCTCCTCTACCGGTTACGGTTATGATGATTCGGGCAGAGACAAGCTCGAAGAAGTTTTTGCAAAATGTATGGGCGCCGAGGATAGCCTCATTCGCCATAATTTCGTATCGGGAACCCACACCTTAACGGTGGCGCTTTTCGGACTTTTACGCCCGGGTGATAAAATGCTCTGCCTTACGGGTCGCCCTTACGATACCCTTATAGGTGTACTCGGAATTGACCGACATTCTGACGGCTCGCTTAAGGATTTCGGGGTTATATACGATGAAGTAGCCCTTAAAAACGATGCGCCCGATATAGAAAAAATAAAGGAAAAGCTTAAAAACGACCATTATAAAATGGCTTATATTCAGCGTTCGCGCGGTTATACCTTGCGGCCGAGCCTTACCACAGAAAAAATAGCCGAGCTCTGCCGCGCAGTAAAGGAAATTTCTCCCGATACCGTTATTATGGTGGATAACTGCTACGGTGAATTTGTAGAAACAAAGGAACCGGTACAGGTAGGCGCCGATATTATGGCGGGTTCGCTCATAAAAAATGCCGGCGGCGGCATTGCACCCACCGGCGGCTACATAGCAGGCAGAAAAGATTTGGTGGAAAAATGTGCTTACCGTCTTACAGCCCCCGGTGTAGGCAGAGAAATAGGCGCCTCACTCGGAGTTTTGCGTGAGCTTTATATGGGACTTTTCGCGGCACCGCATACGGTTGGCGAAGCACTTAAAACGGCTGTTTTTGCCGCTAAACTCTTCGAAAAGCTCGGCTTTGAGGCAACCCCTGCGGCCGACGAATACCGCGCCGATATAATCGAAGCCATAAAGCTTACAAACAGCGAAAACCTGATTGCATTTTGCGAGGGAATACAAAGCGGCTCGCCGATTGATTCTTCGGCTCTGCCCTACCCCTCGGATATGCCGGGCTACGATTCCAAAATTATTATGGCGGCGGGAACATTCACCCTCGGTGCATCTATTGAGCTTTCGGCTGATGCCCCGATAAGAGAGCCCTATGCCGTTTGGATGCAGGGCGGTCTCAACTTCGAATCGGGCGAAATCGGAATTCTCTGCGCCGCACAAAATATGATTAACAAAGGTTTGGTGACAATATGAAAACTGTTTTTGAGGGAGATATACTCAACGTTTTATCGGTTGAGAACGGTCTGGTTATCGCATACGCCTGCAAAAAGGAAGATGACGGCGTTCTTAACATTGCCTACAAAATGGTTACTTTTGAGGACGGTAAGCTTACGAATGTTCCGGGAAGTCTTTATTACATTTCCAAATTCGGCCCTGCATTCGGCGAAATAAAACAGAAAATCAAGGTTCCGCTTGCCTGCAAATCGGTAATTTTGCAAAACGGAAAGGTTTTTTCGCTTGAGGCGGACGGCGCGGCAACCCTTTTTGATACCGATGGCGTAACGATATGGAAGGGTACCCTTTCTTACAAGGGCGCAACCCCGAGCGGAATCGCGGTAAACAACCGCTCGGTATGGGTATGCTACAGAGAATCGAATGTACTTATACGCCTTAATTTGCTTACGATGAAGGAAGAACTGCGTATCGGCGGCGGTGAGGCCTCCCCCTTTAAGGAGCCGATTGACCTTTTCACCGATAACGACAATATTTTCGTTTGCACCAAGGAAAAAAGCATAATCAAGGTAAACCTCAATACCTATGTAACCGAGGAATACAAAACCTTTGAAGAGCCGGTACTGCAGTATATTAAAAACGGAAGCTACGAATTTGCGGTACTGCAAAACGGCGTGTATTTAATAGATTAAATTATTGTTTCATCGAAAAACGGCAGGAGTAAACTCCTGCCGTTTTTCTTTATTTGTTATACAATTCCATTTCAGTATCTATCGTATTTCTTTTTTCAACATCAATGGAATTTATGAATTCCTTTGTTTTGGTAAAGCCCTTACGCACCAAAACATCGAGGCTATAATAACTTGCGTTTCCGTCCATTTCACCGTTATTCAAATAGTTGATATAATAGTTCTCCGCGATGCTTTCCTTGTTCCAATTAGCATCGTATTCGGCCGACCTTAAATCCTCACAGTAGGCATTTACAAGGCTCTGTGTTTCGGCTCTTGTAAGTATAACCGAAAACTCACTTTCTTTGCCGCCGTATTCAGCAAAACCATTAAAAACAAAATTTTGCGGTTTTGAGGATAAAAACTCATCAAGTATTGTTTTGGGCAAATATTCGTTTATAATTTTCTGCTTTTGTGCTCTGGCAACACCCATGGGTACATCGTAAGTGCGCAGAACACTTCTGCCCGATTTAAGCCTATAGCTCACCTTAATATATTCGCAATCCCCGAAGTACTCGTTATCCATACCCTCTTTATGCGATTCAATTACCTGCTTATGCAAAGCGGTTATGATTTCGGGGTCGTCTATTCTCATATCATACCCCTGATAGCTTATTTCCGTTTCAGCAATTTCACCCGTTTTCGGTATATAGCTTTCATATCCGAAAATATCAAAGCTTATCGAAAGGGTTACTGCTAATACGAGCACAATCGAAACACCCGCCACGATAAAGGAGGATTTTATTTTCTTAAAGCCTCTGTTTGTAACGGCATTATAGATTATACTGCCGAGCAACGCGCCGATTATACCGGCGAAGCTGATGATTTCAAAATCAAGCGAATCGAAGATAATTGCAAAAATTATATAGGTAATTACCGAAATTATTACGCCTATTATAGACGGCATAAATCCGAAGGCATACGGATTTGCAACCTTTTCGCTCTTGCGGCGGTTATAAAGCAAAATGCAGGCGGCGGCAAGCAAAACCGTTATCAGCAAGGTCGCTATTACGGATACGAAGGTGAAAAGCGAATACTCATCGGGATACGACCCGAACATAGCAATCGAATAACCCGAATAAATAAACGGAGTGCAATATTTAATAAGAACAGCACTGCTCGTGACACCTGAAAATCCGAAAAGAAAATACCGACAGCATTCGTAAATTACCAATAAAATTATGGGAAGCCCTATATTCACGGTCAAAAAGCTCACAACCGAGTCAAATATATTTCCCGCGGCTATTATAAATATGAGGGTGAACACTCCGCAGAAAATCATAGCGAGAGCGGTATAC
>JAGHTJ010000106.1 GCA_018065375.1 Candidatus Equinaster intestinalis
GAAGAATTCTTCGCCGTTTTCCTCATCAACCTTAACTATTACGAGCTCGCCCGAATCATCAAGGAATTTCTGCGGGTCCTCATATACCGGGAGAAGTGCCAAATACCTTGCTTCATCGGTTTCTATCGCATCGAGCACCTCGAAGGTATATTCCTTACCGTCATCATCGACGAGGGTGATAATATCGGGATCGTAATCTTCTGTAATGTTTTTATTTTCTGCCATTTTAAGTCCTCCAAAATTAAAGTGTATAATATTATTTTAATTGATTTTGAGTATTTAGTCAATAAAAACCGTGAATTTTAAAAAATTATTTATTTTTCACAAAAATTATCAACATTTTGCTTGACAAATAGTTAAATATGTGATATATTGTAGTCAGAAAGAAAAGAAAGGACTGATACCGATGCAGAACGATACACCACCGAATCAGTTAACAAACACTAAATAAGAAAGCGGTGAGTCCGAAATTCTGTTAAGTTTTCTTTCAAAAAAATAATGATAATTGGTGAGTCCAATGTACAGATAGATTAAAGCTCGGGTGAAATACCCGAGCTTTTTGGTTTTTTGATTTTCTTTTTGGTTTCTGTTTTTTGATTTTTATTCGTCCAGCTTGAGCACCGCCATAAATGCCTCCTGCGGCACCTCTACGCTTCCGAGCTTACGCATACGCTTTTTGCCCTCTTTTTGCTTTTCGAGAAGCTTTTTCTTTCGCGTAATATCACCGCCGTAACATTTGGCAAGTACGTCCTTGCGCATCGCCTTTACGGTTTCTCTTGCAATTATTTTACCGCCTACGGCAACCTGAATCGGCACCTCAAAAAGCTGGCGCGGGATATAATCCTTGAGTTTTTCGGCAATGCGGCGTGCCCTCGCATAAGCATTATCGCTGAAAACAATAAAGGAAAGCGCATCTACAACATCACCGGCTATCATTACATCAAGCTTTATAAGATTTGATTTTTTATAGCCGTTTATCTCGTAATCGTATGAAGCATAACCGCGGGTGCGGGATTTTAAAGCATCGAAAAAGTCATAAATAATTTCACCCACCGGCATAACGTAATGAATATCCACACGCTCGCCCATATATTTCATATCGGTATACTCTCCCCTGCGCTCCTCGCAAAGCTGCATTATAGCGCCTACATATTCGCTCGGGGAATAAATATGAACGTCCGCTACCGGCTCGCTTGCCGAAATAATCGAAGCCGGGTCGGGATAGTTTGTGGGGTTATCAACGCTTACCGTTTCACCGTTTGAAAGCTCAAACTTATAAACAACGCTCGGTGCTGTGGTAATCAAATCAAGGTTGTATTCCCTTTCGAGGCGCTCCTCAATAATTTCCATGTGTAAAAGTCCGAGGAAGCCGCAACGGAAACCGAAGCCGAGTGCCTTGGAGGTTTCGGGTTCATAAAGCAAAGACGCATCGTTAAGCTGAAGCTTTTCGAGAGCCTCGCGCAAATCCTCGTAATGTGCACCGTCCGCCGGATAAATTCCGCAGAAAACAACCGGATTTGCCTTACGGTAGCCCGCAAGGGGCTGTGCAACGGGGTTTTCGGCGAGGGTTATGGTATCACCGACACGCGCCTCGCTTACCGTTTTAATAGACGCCGCAAGGTAACCTACCTCGCCCGCCTGCAATTTTTCGCAGGGTTCAAGTGAGGTTGCCCTCTTTCTGCCGACCTCCACAATATCAAACTGTGCGCCGGTTGCCATCATTTTTATTGTGTCTCCGGTTTTGATTTCACCCGAAACAACCCTGAAATAAACTATAACGCCCTTATAGGCATCGTAATATGAATCGAAAATGAGTGCCGAAAGCGGAGCGTTTCTATCCCCTTTTGGGCTCGGAAACTCGCTGACTATTTTTTCGAGAACCTCCTCGATATTTATGCCTGTTTTTGCCGAAATCAGCGGCGCATTATCGGCGGGAATACCGATAATATCCTCTATTTCACCTTTAACCCTTTCGGGCTCGGCAGAGGGCAAATCAATCTTGTTTATTACCGGCAAAAGCTCCAAACCGTGGTCCACGGCAAGATAGGTGTTTGCAAGTGTCTGCGCTTCTATTCCCTGGGAAGCATCTACTACAAGAATTGCTCCCTCACAGGCGGCAAGGGAACGCGAAACCTCGTAATTGAAGTCCACATGGCCGGGAGTGTCTATCAGGTTCAGCTCGTACTCCTTACCGTCAAGCGCGGTGTAATAAAGTGTTACGGCGTGGGATTTAATTGTAATACCGCGCTCGCGCTCTAAATCCATACTATCGAGAATCTGCTCCTCCATATCGCGCTCGGCAACCGAGCGGGTTTTTTCAAGCAGACGGTCGGCAAGTGTGGACTTTCCGTGGTCGATATGTGCGATTATGCAAAAATTTCTTATGTTTTCAAGGGGAAACGACACAATAATTCTCCTTTTTTTCGTAATTTCCTTTACATTCTACCACATCTTTTAATAATTTACAACTATGTTGAAAAATTCATAAATATATGATAAAATTTATTTGAAGGTGATATGATGAACTGCGAAAACTGTGTAAACTTTGTTTACGATGAAGAAACGGAAGAATACGTTTGTATGTGCGACCTTGACGAGGACGAATATGCCGCTCTCCTTTATCGCGGTTTTAAGGATTGCCCTTATTTTCGGCTTGACGATGAATACGGTGTTGTAAGGCACCAAAATTGAGGTAAAAAATGGACAACAAAAAAAGCAAAACTCTCGAACAGCAAAGAAAAGCCCGCAGGGATTTTTTGGAGCTTAAAAAAATGCAGAGCGGTGAAATAGCACCCCCGCCCAAACCGAGCGAGGAGGAAGCTTTGCCCAAAACCTTCGGTGAAAAGGTTAAAAATTTCTGGTTTCACTACAAGGTGCAAACTATTGCCGTGGTGTGCCTTGTAATAGTTCTTGCCATAGGTATAAGCTCCTGCCTGGCGCGTCCCGATTACGATGCCAGGGTGGTAATATACACCAACAGTTATTTTACCCAAACGGGTCTTTATGTTTTTGAGGACTATATAAAACAGTATGCCACCGATGTAAACGGTGACGGTGAAATAAACGTTCAGATAGTGGATTGCTCCTACAATAAGGACGGTACTTACGACAGCGACTATGTTTCCTCTTTAGCTTCAAAGCTTCAGGCTCTTATAGCCAGCGAGGGCGAGGTTCAGCTCTTTATCGTTGACGATATAAAGCGCGAACAGCTTGAAAACATTTCGGAAAACATCGAGCATTTCTTTGTGGACGAAGCCAAGGTGGACGACAGTCTTTACAAAATTGCCGAAGAAAAGGGCGAAAAAATACCCGAAAACCTCACCATCGGCAGAAGGGTAGTTAAAGGAACCCTTATCGAAAATGTAAAAAACATTGAAGAATATACCAAAAACGCCACCGAAATACTCGAAAAAATCAAAGGTTAAATATTGCATAACGGCGTATTTTATTGTATAATAAACGGGAATAAACAAAAAATATTTCAGAGGTAATTTATGAACTTTACTGAACTTGACAAAAGAGGCACGGTGGAGGGCTTCGGCATTGTAAAATCCGCCACCCGAAAAACCTCCTCGAAGGGTGACGCATATCTCGATATGACCCTTGCGGATTCTTCGGGAGAAATCAATGCAAAGCTTTGGAACTACAACGAGCTTATGCACGGAATTTATGAAACGAATATGCTGGTAAAGGTTCGCGGAATGGTATCGGAATATAACGGTGCCGACCAGCTGCGAATCGACCGAATTCGCCGCGTAAACGAAGAAGACAATGTAAATATTGCCGATTTCGTTAAAAGTGCCGATTATTCGGGTGAAAAGATGTTTGATGAGCTTAAATCAATAGCCGAAGGCTTTACCGATAAAGAGCTTTCACGTCTTGTAACCTATATTTTAGACGATAAGAAAGAACAGCTTTTATATTGGCCCGCCGCCTTTAAGCTTCATCACGCCATACGCGGAGGACTTCTTCTGCACACACTTTCGATTGTGAAACTCGCCGAGGGCGTTTGCAGTATTTATCCATTTATTGACCGCGATTTATTACTTGCCGGTGCGATACTTCACGATATTGCAAAGCTCACCGAATATAATGCCGGCGAAACCGGAATTGCCTCGGGCTACACCGCAAAAGGCAATCTCATAGGTCACCTTGCCGAGGGAGCTATGACGGTGCGCAAGGCCTCCGAAACGCTCGGTATTTCGAGCGAAACCTCAATGCTTCTTGAGCATATGCTCCTCTCCCACCACGGCGAGCCCGATTTCGGTGCGGCGGTAAGACCGATGTTTATTGAAGCCGAGGTTTTAAGCGAGCTCGATATGATGGACGCCCGAATTTACGAAATGAAGGACGAAATCCTCAAAAAGACCGATTCCGAAGGCTTTACCGACCGTATGTGGTCGATGGATAACCGTAAGCTTTTCGACCATAAAAGGGTCGATTTGAATAAAAAAACACAACTTTTTTAAAGGGGAAATTTAAAATGAAGATTACAAAAGATATGTGCATTGGCGATGTTCTTGATATGGATAACGGTTGCGCGCAGTTTTTCTTTGAAATCGGTATGCACTGCCTGGGTTGTCCGGCTTCTCGCGGAGAAACCATCGAGCAGGCATGCTCGGTACACGGTACCGACTGTGACGAGCTCGTTTCCAAGCTCAACGATTATTTCGGAAACTGATTTATGCAGGAAATAAGCCAAAGACTGAAAAAAATTGCCGGATTGGTACCGATGGGCGCAAATTTAGCCGATATTGGTACCGACCACGGCTATTTGTCTGTTTATACGGTACAAAGCGGCATTGCAAAAAGGGTTATCGCCTGCGACATAAACGAAAAACCCCTCGAAAATGCGCGGCAGAACATTAGCTATGTGAAAGCCGAAAATATTGAGCTTCGCCTTTGTGACGGGTTCGGCGGCATTTTGCCCGATGAAATCGACTGCGCTGTTATAGCCGGTATGGGTGCCGAGGTTATAATACATATAATCGGCTCCTGCGATTGGATTAAAAGCCCCGATTACACCCTTATTCTCCAGCCGATGACCTCCCCCGAGCTTCTAAGGCGCTGGCTTTACGAAAACGGTTTTTATATCGAAACCGAGCTCGCCATATCCGAAAACCGCAAGCTTTACAGCATTATGCGGGTGAAATTTTCGGGTGTTGCCGAAGTTAAAGAGGAGGCCTTTTATTATGTGGGCAGACTCGATGCCGGCGACCCGGTGGCTCAAAAATATCTGCTTAAGCAGTATAGCAGATTTAAAAAATGCGAAGAACAGCTGCTCGGTTCACCCGAAAACGAAAAACTACGACTTTTTTACCGGGAAATATCCGAAAATATTAAAAAACGCATAGGAGAAAGCTGATGGCATTAGACGGCGGATTTACCTATAATCTTGTAGCCGAGCTGCAGGCGGCAGTCGGCTCCCATATTGATAAGATGCACCAACCCTCCCGCCACGAGTTGGTGCTTTCTCTGCGCTCAAATTCGGGAGCGAAGCGGCTTTTAATAAGCGCCGTTTCGGGAAAAGCGAGAATTCATTTTACCGAAACGAGACCCGAAAATCCCGAAGCCCCGCCCACCTTTTGTATGCTTATGAGAAAATATTTCGGCAATGCGAGAATTACCGAAATAAAGATTGACGGTCTTGAAAGAATAGTTAAAATCACCGCCTCTCTTCTCAACGAAATGGGCGACATTATATACCCCTGCATTTATGCCGAGCTTATCGGCGCCGCACCGAATATAATTATGGTGCTTGACGGTAAAATAATTGATGCCGTAAGACGTTCCTCCCTCGAAAACGCCGGCAGAATAGTTCTTCCGGGAGCCGGCTATGAGTTGCCCGAAAGAGCGCAAAAATTCAGTCCACTTACCACCGATTCTTCCCTGCTTTTGGAAAAAGTTCTCGAAAACAAAAACAAAACACTTCAATCCTCTCTTCTCGAAACGGTAGAGGGGCTTTCCCCCGTTGTTTGCCGTGAGATTGCCTTTTGCGTGGGAAAAGATGTTGATTTTCAGGTAAAAAGTGTTACACAGTACCACAAAAAGCTTCTAAAATCCAAACTGGAATCGGTAATTTCCGATATTAAAAAGGGCAGACCGCAAGTAATCACACTTTCGGGCAAGCCGATTGATTTTTCCTACACAGAAATCACCCAATACGGAAAATCCGAAACACTTTATTTTGATAGCTTTTGCTCCCTTTTAGATGAATATTATTCGAAGCAGGCAGCAAACGAGCGTATTTCACACGCCGCAGGAGACATACTAAAGCTTATAACCAATGCTTTTTCACGTGCCGAGCGGCGTAAAAATCAGCGGACTGCCGACCTTAAAAAAACCGAAGACCGCGAAAAGCTACGGTTTTACGGTGAGCTTATAAAATCCAACATACATCTTTTAAACACCGGACAGACCTCGGCTACGGTGCAAAACTATTATGATGAAAATTTGGCAACGGTTAAAATTCCTCTCGACCCCGCCCTTTCCCCTGCCGCAAATGCCGCTAAATATTTCAAAAATTACAAAAAGGCCTGTGTTGCAAGTCAAACCCTTGTAGGTCTTATCGAAGAGGACACAAAAGAGATTGAATATCTTGACAGCGTATTGGACAGTCTTTCCCGTGCCGAAAGTATTGCCGATATAGGCGAAATCCGTGAGGAGCTTGCCCTCGCAGGCTACATCAGAAGACCTAAAGGCGTAAAGCCCAAAAACACGGTAAGCGCGCCGCTTGAATTTATAAGTCCATCGGGTTATACGGTTTTGGTAGGCAAAAACAATCGTCAGAACGATTTGCTCACTCTGCATATCGCAGATAAAAACGATATGTGGTTTCACACAAAAAACATTGCCGGAAGCCACACGGTACTGCGTTGCGCGGAAAAGGAAATCACCGATGCCGATATTATTTTTGCCGCTCAAAAAGCCGCAGAACACTCCAAGGCGAAAAGCGGCTCGGGCGTGGCGGTTGACTACACACGCATAAAATTCGTGAAAAAACCGGCGGGTGCAAAAGCCGGTATGGTTATCTTCTCGAAAAACCAAACCGTATTCGTAACACCCGAAATTAAATGATTTTTAATATTTTTCCAAAATTTTTCTTGATAAAATTCGCTTTTTATTGTATAATTCTATATAATATGGTGTAATTTGCGTTTTTGGCGCTTTTCCATCGAAAAAAACAAAAGAAAAGAGGATAAAAATGAACAATATTTCTGTTTCCTATTTGTTCAAACTTTTGCTTCGCAGGCTCTATGTTGTTATCATAGCCGGCGTAGTATTTGCGGCGGCGGCCTTCAGCTACTGCCACTGGCTTGCAACCCCCGTTTACTCGGCAAGCGCACAGCTTATTATCAGTAACGGTGCGGTAATCGCAGGCACAATTCAGTATGATAATACCAACAGCGGCGATGTTTCCCGAGTTGCCACAACCGATATTCAGGCTTCTATGTATCTTTCGGAGGTTTGTAATCAGTTGCTTAAATCTCCCGAAATGTATAAAAAGCTTGCCACCTCGCTTGATAACAAATATACGCATACCGACCTTGCCGAGGCCTTCTCGGTAAGCCTTACCGGTGAAGAAAGCGTATTTATTAACATCTCCTGCAAGAGCATCTCTCCCGAAGAAGCGGTTCAGAATGCAAACGCATTTTTGGCATTGGCTCCCGATTTCCTTAAATCGTATATCCCCGAAGCCAAGGCTCTGCCTACCGCTCAAGCAGAAAAAGCCTCGCAGGTTTCACCCAAAACAGTACAAACTACCGCTCTTATGTTTATAGTCGGCGCGGTAATTGCCTATGCGATATTCCTTATAATCGAGCTTAACGACAGAACCGTTAAGGGCGAAGCAAACTTCTCGGAGAACTTCAACATTCCGATTCTCGGCGCAGTTCCCGATTTTGAAAATCCCGAAAATAACAAAGGAGGTTACGAATATGCCTACTCCGGTAAATAAAAATGACGAACAGAAGAAAAAACGCACTCCGTTTGCGGTAGTTGAGGCTTACAATACTATCCGTACAAATCTTCTTTTCCTCCTTTCGCAGTACAAAAGCAAAGCCATCACCATTTCGAGCTCAAATGCAGGTGAAGGCAAATCAACCACCGCGCTCAACATTGCCATTGCTTTTTCACAGCTCGGCAGTAAAACATTGCTTGTTGACTGCGACCTTCGTAAACCTACCGTTCACAGAAAATTACACATCAATTCCGATAAGGGTATTACCAATGTTCTTGTAGGTTTTTCAAGCTTTGATGAAGCGGTTTACAGCGTAAACCCCAATTTCGATGTTTTCACTGCAGGCTCCACCCCGCCCAACCCCTCCGAGCTTCTTGCGGGCGAAGCATTCGATGCCTTTATCAAAGAGGCTGAAAGCAGATACGATTATATAATCATTGATACCCCGCCGGTAAACGTTGTTTCCGATGCACTTACCGTAGGTCAGAAAACTGCTGGTATTCTTCTCGTTGTAAGAGACCGCATAACCTATCTTGAAGACATCAAATCAGCCGTTTCAAGCATTGAATTTGCAAACATCCGCATTCTCGGCACTGTTCTTAACGGTACCATTGCCAAGACTGAAAACAAGCGTAAGTACAGCAAGTACGGCTACAGCAGTTACGGTGGCTACGGCTACGGATATGGCTACGGTTACGGCTACGGAAGAAATCACGATAAAAAGGATTCCTCCGAA
>JAGHTJ010000132.1 GCA_018065375.1 Candidatus Equinaster intestinalis
TTATAGCAGGGGACAGAGACCACTCCGAGGTCATTGGCATAATCGGGCATACCGATTGCCCGGTTTTCACCTTTGAAAGCGAAGCCGAGCTCGAAGATATACTTAAAAACAACGCCGATTTGTGCGAAAAACCCATAACCGTTGTCTCACAAACAACCTTTAATGCGACAATTTTCGAAAAATGTCAAAAAATTATCAAAAAAGTATGTACAAATGCGTTGATTTTTGATACAATATGTAATGCTACGGCATTGCGGCAAAAAGAAGCCGACGAACTGTCACGGAATAATGATGTAATGATAGTTATAGGCGGAAAGCACAGCTCAAACACCGCAAAGCTTTTCGGTGTTTGCGCGGCGAATTGCCAAAAAACATTTCTGATTGAAACTGCCGATGAACTTAAGGCGGAATTTTTCGGGGATGCAAAAAGCATTGGCGTAGTGGCGGGGGCATCTACCCCTGCGTGCATCATAAAGGAGGCTATTAAAACCATGTCGGAAATTTTACAACCGGAAAACGAGCAGATGGAGGAAAAAATTACTGCTCAAAAAACATTTGAAGAAATGACGGATGAGGAAGCATTCGAAGCATCTCTCAGCAATCTCAACAGCGATCAGAAGGTAACGGGAATAGTTCTTGCCGTTAACCCGAGCGAGGTTCAGGTCGATTTCGGCCGCGGACTTACGGGCTATATTTCAAAGGAGGAGTATTCTTACGATACCGATGTTGATTTGGTAAGGGATGTAAAGGTTGGCGATGAGCTTAATCTTATCATTATGAAAATCAACGACCAGGAAGGAACCGCAATGCTTTCAAAGCGCCGCTATGATTCAATTGCCGGTTGGGATAAAGTCGTTTCCGCCAAGGAATCGGGCGAAATACTTACCGGTACCGTAGGCGCTGTTATCAAAGGCGGCGTTTCGGTAAACGCTTTCGGCGTCAGGGTATTTATTCCCGCTTCGCAGGCTACTCTTTCAAGAAATGATTCTCTCGATGACCTTAAGGGCAAAGAGGTTCAGTTCAGAATTATCGAAATCGGCCGCGGCAGACGCGCAGTAGGTTCTATTCGCAGCGTTCTCCGCGAGGAAAGAAAAGCCGCTCAGTCAAAGATTTGGGAATCTATCTCTGTTGGTGATAGATTTACCGGTACCGTTAAGTCACTCACAGGTTACGGCGCATTTGTCGATATCGGCGGAGTTGACGGTATGGTACATATCTCCGAGCTCTCTTGGCAGAAGATTAAAAATCCTTCCGAGGTAGTTATGGTTGGAGATACAGTTGAGGTTTATGTAAAGGATATCGATACCGAAAAGAAGAAAATTTCTTTGGGCTATAAAAAGGAAGAGGATAATCCCTGGAATATCTTCGCCGCAAAGTATAGCGAGGGCGATACCGTTACCGTTACAATAGTAAGCATGACAACCTACGGCGCATTTGCAAGAATTATTCCGGGTGTGGATGGTCTTATTCACATCTCGCAGATAGCAAATAAGCATGTTGCAAAGCCGCAGGATGAACTCAAAACAGGCGAGTCGGTTGAAGCTAAGATTATCGCTATCGACAGCGATAAAAAGCGCGTAAGCCTTTCTATCCGCGCTCTTCTCCCCGAAGAGCCCGCAGCAGAGGAAACACCTGCCGAGGAAGCTCCCGCAGAAGTACCTGCAAAAGCTGAGGCTCCCGCTCCCGAGGCGGAAGCACCCGTAGCCGAAACCGCAGAATAATAAAGAATTAAAGGACACCTCACGGTGTCCTTTATTTTTTTGAAAAAAGTTCTTGCATAAAGGCTTTAACTACTGTATAATTTCCTCATAAGATAAATTTTTCTATGGGAGAAATGATTTATGGAAAATAAAAAGAATTTACCGCTTAAAATTTTTCACTTGGTTTTAATCGCCGCGGCGCTTGTTATGAGCGCGTTTTCAATCGCAAAAGCCGGCGAAAATGTTTCCGAGCTTACCGAGCTTGCAAATGCCCTCAGCATTTTCACCCTTGCCGCAGGCTTTATTTATCTGGTATACGGCTATAAGAAAAACGCCGCCGTTTACTATAAGATATTTATGGGCTTGCTGGTTGTATCTCAGGGCGTTTTCATTGCAGGGCTCATAAGCGGAACCGAGACTTACCCCGTTTATATTTCGCTTATTTATGCGGTAGCCTTTGTAACCGCGGTTATTCTGGCAGTTGCCAAAGATTTCGGTAAAAATATGACCTTTGCCGTTTGCATAGCGCTTGTTGCCTGCAGAATTGCAATTCTCGTTATAAACCTTTTAACCGCCGAAGCCTTTGATAACGCGGCTTTCTGCACTCTTTCTTCCGATATTTCAAACCTTCTTATCGTAGGTACCGCAATACTTATGATTACCGAAAAGTATATCGATAAGTCCGAGCGCGGCAGTAAGTAAAACCGAATAAAATAAAAGCCGACTGATAAACAAATCAGTCGGCTTTTTTCTTATTAATTTGATGACGGAAATGCTTTTTCGTTTATAATGAGCTTTCCGTGTCCGGGCGCTATAATCAGCGGGTTAAGGGCAAATATTTTCTGCTCCGATTCGTAAATCTTTTCAAGGTCAAATCCGAAAAGTGAGGTAAAATAATCTCCGCCCTTTGCCGCGCAGGCATCTCCGCAGTATAAAACCCTGCCGATTTTAATGCCCATGGAGCCCGCTGTGTGTCCGGGCAGCATAACTATGTCGGCATCAAACCCGAGTGTGCGCAAAAAGTCGGTATCGTGATCTTCTAGCTTTATATCAACCTCGCAGTGCGGAAAATCGACCTCGTGCATATCCTTGTTAGCCATGCGCGCCGCTTCTTCGTTGGCGGTGGAGGTCGGTATCAGCTCGGGGAAATCGAGCCTCGAATAAAGCCCAACATCATTTTCGTGCATAATGAGCTTTGCGCCGAATTTTTCCTTAAAATACTTGGCGTTATATGTGTGGTCAAAATGCCCGTGGGTTAAAAAAATCCATTTGATATCGTAGCCGGAGTTTTCCAACCACTCTTCAACCTCGGCTCGCGTTTCTCTTATACCCGTATCAATCAGCAGGTCGCCGCCCATGCTTGTAAGAACATACACAATCGGCTTGTTGGGCGTACTGCCTACATAGTAGTTGATTTTGAGCGCTTTGCCGGACATTTTTTTACACACCGCCTTTCTTAAAAATATCATATTTTATGCTATCATATTTGAATGTCGCTGTCAAGCAATAAGGTATTGAAATCAGTGCCGTATTATGGTATGATTAAATAAATATTTGCAGTTTGGAGATGGCGGAATGAAAAACGAATATAAAGTAACCCGTGAGCTTTATAAAACCTGGACTATAGAAGGTATTTTCAAGGGCAAAAAGCTCGCAATTTTTATTGTCTGGCTTGCGGTGTCGGCAGCGGCTTTCGGCTTTGGCATATATAAAATCATTTCGGCACTGCAGGGTGACGGCAGCGCTTTTGAAATCATTTTCAGCTTTGCCATCTGCGCATTCGGTATTTACAGAGCTTATTTCAGAACCGTTATGATGTCGGGTAAAATGTATAATCTTTTGGCGCAGAATTACGGCGGCGAAAATTGGCAGAGAAAAATCGAATTTCTCGATACCAGCGTAATTATGGCGGACGGTCATAAGGTGCTCCAGAATGAATATAAAAATATTCAAAAAATCTCACAAAAAAGCTACGGTATGAGCATACTTTTCAATAACGGTATGCTCGTGCGTGTGTATAAGGAAAGCTTCACAAACTGCACTTACGATGAGTTTATTGAATTTCTCGCAAAAAAGAAGGTAAATTAAAATGGCAAAAAAGGAAACTGAAAAAACGGTTCAGGGCAAAAAGGTGCTGTATAGCGCCAATCAGACCCCGCCTAAAAGTGTACTTATATTTTCATCGCTTCAGCAAATGCTGCTGCTGATTTCCATAGGTATGGCTCTGCCCGTATCGGTGGCGAGGGCGGCTGACCTCGATGTTGCCCATTCGGGCTCACTCCTTGCGGCGGCACTGCTCACAATGGGCGTGGCTTCCATTTTGCAAACGATAAACGGTAAGTTCATAGGCTCGGGCTATCAGGCATTTTCAGCCTGCGATTCCGCGGCAATTTCGGCTTGCCTGCTTGCCGCCCAAGCCGGCGGAATACCGCTTGTAATAGGTATGACGGTGTTTTCCTCGGTTGCAAAATTTTGTTTGGGCTCATTTGCCTTTAAGCTTCGCAAGCTTTTTCCTGCCGAGGTTACGGGAACTATGGTTTTCATCCTCGGTATCAACCTTGTGCCTACATCCTTTAAGTATTTTATCGGCTCGGGCGAAACAAAGCACCTTGTAGTTGCGGGCGCAACACTTCTCTTTATGCTCGCTTGCTCTCTCTTTATTAAACCCCTTAAGCCCTATTCGGCTTTGGCGGGCGTTGTGTTCGGTTATATTCTCTCAATCATTACCGGCGTGTTCAAAATCTCCGAATTTTCGGCTCTTTCGGGCAAAGCCCCGGTGGCACTGCCCGTTTATACCGAGCTTTCCTATAAATTCGATGCAAAAATGATTATACCCTTCCTCATAATCACCTTTGCGAGCGTTGTTGATAATATCGGCGACTTTTCCGCAATTCAGAAAGCCAACGACCCCGATATGCAAAAGCCCGATTGGCGCTCTCTTGAGCGCGGAGCGAGAGCAGGCGCCTTGGCTACCGCTTTGCTGGGGCTTCTCGGCGGCTCGGCGCAGTCAACCTCAACCTCTAACATCGGCATTGCCTCTGCCAGCGGAATCACAAGCCGCAAGGTTGCCTATGTTGCGGGCGGTATGCTCATAGTTATATCATTTTTCCCGGGCATTATGGGTGTTCTTTCAATGATACCCGAGCCCGTTCTCGGCGCTGTTCTTATGTTCAGTATGTGCTATATTATGTCGGGCGGATTTTCAACTCTGCTTTCGCATGAGCTTGATGACCGCAAGATTTTCACCGTCTTTCTGAGCATAGGCGCGGCTGTCAGCACACTTATTCCCGGTCTTTATGATTTCCTGCCGAAATCGGTTTCCGATATTCTCTGCTCTCCTATGATTATGGGCGTAATCGTGCTTATAATAGTCAGTGTTTTCGGCAGAATCGGCACCAAAAAGAAATTCGCTTTTATCACCGGCGTTTCGGCTCCCGAGGTTTTGGCGCTTGGCGAAGAAATCACAAATGTCTGCAAGCGCTGGGGCACTCAAAAAATTCTCCCGAGAAAATTGCAGATATGTTTAAGCGCCCTTTGCGAGGGTATTTTCGAGCAGAACAGCGATACTAAATTACAGGTGTCTTTAGTTTACGACAGTATGCAGATTAAACTCCATATCGAAACTGCAGAAACCGAGCTTCAGGAAGTAGCTCAAACCGATGCAAGCTCGCTTTCGATTGCCGTTGCAATGCTGCCAAATATGTTCGATAATGTTAAAACAAATTGGGCGGGCGGCAAACTCACCATTGATATGGAAGAAGATATATAAGGAACAAATATGAAAAAAATTCTCAGCATTTTTCTCTGCCTTGTGCTGCTTCTCGGCATTTGCGGTATCAGCACAGCCGCAGACGAGCAGAACAAAACACTCAGAATACTTTTTACCCACGATATTCACTCGTATTTTATACCTTCGGGTGATTTGGTTGACGGTAAATACCGCGAACACGGCGGCGCCGCAAGGCTTAAAACTTTGCTCGATAATAACTCGGGTGATAATTCGGTGTATCTCGATGCGGGCGATTTTTCTATGGGAACACTGCTGCAGGCGGGCTTTTCAACCGATGCTTATGAGCTCCGTATTTTAGGCGAGCTCGGCTGTGATGTTACTACCCTCGGCAATCACGAGTTTGATTATGGTGACAGTGGTCTTGCGCTTATGCTCGCCAATGCCAAAAAATCGGGCGACAGACTGCCCGAGCTTGTGCAGAGCAATATGATAACCGACGGCGTTTTAACCGAGGAACAGCGCGAGCTTACCAATGCTTTTAATTGGTTCGGCGGCAAAAAGTATACCGTTTTAGAGAAAAACGGGTTGAAAATCGCGGTTTTCGGCCTTTTCGGCAGAGATTGCCTTGAGTGCTCTCCCACCGCAAAGGTTGAGTTTACCGATTATCTTGAGTCCGCCAAGACCGTTACCGCCGAGATTAAATCAAAGGAAAATCCCGATGTTATAATCTGCCTTTCCCATGCGGGAACGAATGGGGACGGCGCAACGGGTGAGGACATAGATTTAGCCAAAGCCGTTCCCGAAATAAATGTAATTATCAGCGGTCACACCCATACTACCTACCAAAAGCCCGTAACGGTTGGCGAAACTTTAATAGTATCAGCGGGCGAGTACCTTAACAACTTAGGTTTGCTCGATATAAATGTGGTAAGCGGTAAGGTCAGCCTTAAAAAATATGAGCTGTTGCCCTGCGATGAAACCGTTCCCGAAGATGAAGAAACAGCCCAAAAAATCGCTCAGTTTAAGAGAAACATAAATAAAACCTACTTAAAAGACGAAGGCGCCGATTTCGATAAGGTTATCTGTCATAGCGATTTTGATTTTATAACACTCAAGCAGATGGAGAAAAACCACGGCGAAAACCCGTTCGGTAATCTTATTGCCGATTCCTATATCTATGAGGCAAAGCGAAACGGCGTAAACGATATTGATGTTGCCATAGTAGGTCTCGGTACTATTCGCGGCTCGTTTTCGGCAGGCGATATAACTACTGCCGATGCTTTCGAAATCTGTTCGCTGGGTGTAGGAGCGGATGGCTCCGCCGGTCACCCCATTATTGCCGCATATATTACGGGCAGTGAGTTAAAGCTTTTAGCCGAGCTCGATGCCTCTTTAGGCCCTATGATAAGCTATATAAAAATGAGTTACAGCGGGCTTAATATGACCTTTAACACCAAGCGGGTGCTGCTCGACCGCGTAACCGATGTTTATCTCGTTCGCGAAGACGGCTCCACCGAGCAGATAATAGACGATAAGCTTTATAAGGTTGCCTGCAATATGTATGCTGCCAATATGCTCGGTATGTTAAACGGCCTTACCGCCGGAATTTTGCAGATAACCCCAAAATTTGCGGACGGCACACCGGTTGAAAATTTCTATGACTGCTCGCTTAAAACAAAGGACGGAAAAGAAATAAAAGAATGGGTGGCATTCAAAGATTATCTTTCCTCTTTTGAAAAGATTCGCGGCGTTCCGCATATTCCGCAAAAATATGCCGCAGTTTCGGGCAGAAAGAATAAAATCACCGAATCGGGCTTTGTCGCAATAAAGGGCGCGGGCATTACAACAAAAATCGTAATCGCCGTTCCGCTCATAGCGCTTGCGGTTATAGTAATTCTTCTTGTAAACCGCAACCGCATTAAAATAAAGCGCCAAGCCAAAAAGCTTAAGCGTCTCGAAAAGAAAGCCGCAAAAGAACAAAATAAAAAAATATAAGAGCCATTCGCCGCGTATTCTTAAGGACAGTATTCCTTAAAATACGAATTTTCAGCGCATAATTTTGTCAAAACACACCGATAGGCGCCAGCCTTATCGGTGTGT
>JAGHTJ010000147.1 GCA_018065375.1 Candidatus Equinaster intestinalis
AAATTCCCATAAATATAAGGAAAAAAGCAAAAATTTTCGAGAGGAGATTTTTGTCTATTAAATCGGTTACGAGTATGCCCAGTCCCGAGCCTGCCGCCCCGAAAATTATCATCGGAAGAATTTTCCCGAACTGTATTTTTCCCTTCACGGCATAAATGATAATCGAAATAAGCCCTATGGGGATAAAAAATATGAGGTTTATCCCCTGCGCCGAAATCTGCTCTGCACCGCCGAAAACGGTAAGATAAATAAGGAGCACCGCGCCGCCGCCCATTCCCATTGAAGCGATAATGCCCGAAAAAAGTCCTGCAAGAATATTACCCAAATTCATCTCATCAAAAGCCTCACTCCCGCCCAAATCATAAAGCCGCCGAAAATCCTTTTGAGCCATTTTGCGGGAATTTTAGAAAGCAAAAATGTTCCTGCAAGAGCGCCCGCCACGCCGCCCGGCAGAAAAATAAGTGCATCACCGATACTCACCTTACCGCCGACTATATAAAGAACCGTGCTTACAAGCGAAATGGGCCATATTACGGCAATGGCATTCGCCTGCGCGTCCTTTTGCTCAAAACCGAGTTTTTTGAGAACCGGCACGGCTACCATACCGCCGCCCGAACCGAGCATACCATTTAAAAGTCCTACCAAAAGACCGAATGCCGAATATTTCAAGGTTTTTTTATTCAAAAACATCACCCAAAATATTATTTACGGTAAAAAAATAAAAATGCCTGACTAATCAAGCATTTTTATTAAATCGGTTATATTTTCTATTTCGTATGTCGGTTTAACATCGGAGGTTTTACCCTTTCGGTTATAAAAGCAGGTATCAATGCCGGCGTTTATGCCGCCCTTTATATCCGAGGTGAGGCTATCCCCTATAATCAGTATCTTACTTTTATCCTTTTCCTTAATATTCGCAAAAACAAAATCAAAATACTCTTTTTCGGGTTTGGGCGCTCCCACCGCTTCGGAAACGAAAACCTTATTTACAAGATTTATTATGCCGCTATCATTCAGCCGGCGGTTTTGTATCTTTTGATTTCCGTTTGTAACGATATGTAAATCGTAGCCGCGACTGCGCAACACTTCGAGGGTTTCCCACGCACCGTCAAGCAAAAAGTGATAACTGCCGAGCTTATCCTCGTAGGTCAAAGCCACCTTTTTAGCATCACAATCTACACCTAAAGTATCGAGAAGTTTTTTAAATCTGCCGGTATAAATCTCCTCTTTTTTGATTTCGCCCCTTTCAAAGGACTTCCAAAACGAATCGTTTATACTGCTGTAAAGTGCTCTGATTTCCTCGGTGTAGGTGATATTATTGGCGGCGAGTGTATCGCGGAGTCCGTTAGCCTCGGAGCGGGTAAAATCAAGCAAGGTATTATCCGAATCAAAAAGAAGCGTGGTATATTTTTTCATTAAAGCTTTTCCGCCAACTCTTTGATATATTTTTTGAGCTCATCGCGGGTTTCGGGGTGTGTAAGGCCTACATCTATATTGGCTTTGAGCATACCGAATTTATTGCCCATATCGTGACGCTCACCGCTGAAAACAACACCTGTCATACCGTTTCTGCGCGCAACTGTTTTCATAGCATCGGTAAGCTGAAGCTCATTGCCTACGCCGAGCGGAGTATGCTCGAGGATATTGAAAATATCGGGTTCAAGTATACATCTGCCGAGTACAGCATAGTTTGAAAACTTATTAAAAATACTCGGTTTTTCTATCATATCGCTGACCTCGAAAAACTTATCCTCTATCGGTTTTACCTTAAGCGAGCAGTACTTTACAACCTGCTCATCGGTTACCTCTTTAATACCTACAACGCTCTTGCCGTATTTTTCGTAAGCCTCGCAGAGCTCACCTATGGCGGGTGTTTCGCCGATAATTACATCATCACCGTAAAGCACGGCAAAGGGGTCCTGACCGGCAAACTCCTTGGCACGCAGTACCGCATCGCCGAGTCCTTTTGTTTCCTTTTGGCGGATAAAGTATATATTGGCAAGCTTTGAAACCGCCGCAACCTCCTCGTATTCCTTCTTTTTATTTTTGGATTTGAGCATATGCTCTATTTCAAGGGAATGGTCGAAATGGTCTTCAATAGCGCCCTTGCCGCGGTTGGTAATTATAAGAATATCGGTTATACCTGCCTTTACCGCCTCTTCAACTATATACTGAATTGCCGGCTTATCAACTATCGGAAGCATTTCTTTCGGTATTGCCTTTGATGCGGGTAAAACCCTTGTTCCGAGTCCTGCGGCGGGGATTATGGCTTTTTTGATTTTCATAACTTTTCTCTCCTATTTTATTAAAATGAATAGAAACAACGCCGGAATTGATGATGCGATAATGTATACAAAAATACCGAGCACCGCCATTCCGCCGGACGTACCGCCGGAACGTGCCAGAGCATTTTTATAAGAAACATCATCGGTATATTTTTCTTTCAGAGTTTTCGCCTTTTTAAGAATATGTTTTTTATAGAGGTAAAGAGCGAACATTCCGAGCATAATGGTTGAAATATATCTTTCAGCCATATCGAGCAGTGAAGAATATCTCAACTGACTCGACGCGGAATACTCTGAAATATAATCGGTATATTCCTTTAAAAAGTCGTTATAAACATCGGTTACGGAGCTATCCGAATTTTCGTTTTGAGCGTTTTTCTGTATCTTTTGGGTCATTTCCTCGGTAATTGAAACAACACCTTTAATATATTCGGTCATCGGTTCTCTGGAAATAAAGAATTTTCCCACTCCGAGAGCTACCGAAATTGCAAGGCAAATAATCGCCGCCTTATACATTTTACGGTAGAAAAACCATATTGCCGCACCGAAAAGTCCGAAGAAATAGCTCAAAACGGCAACCGGCCAACACCACGAAATCTTTGAATCGGCCTTATGCATTCGGTTGAATTTCCCTATAATGCGCTGTGAATTATTGCCTACAGCCGCTTCCATTTCTTCGATACTGATACCGTGAGCCTCCGTAAAAAAGTCCTTTGAAGGACGGTTTTCGTAAGTATGAGGATTTCTGCCGTACGATAAGGGGGTTCCGCATTTTTTACAAAAATTGTATTCGTCTTTATTTTCAGTTCCGCATTTTCCGCAAAATTTACTCATAAAAGCCTCCTCCTACATCAAAAATCCGTATATCAGATTCGGCAGATAGGTGGTAATCAGTATGCCTGCCAAAAAGACAAGCAGGCTTAATCCGCCGTGTTTTATTACATACTCTTCTCTATCCTCCGCAAGCCTTGCTTTTTGAGCGTGGGAAATTATATGCTTTCTGTAAAAATTATCCCCGAAAACTCCGCTTATAATACGAAGCGCCAAGGTCATAAGCATCGAAATTCCCGCAAGAACAAAGGGCAGATAATTACCTGCAAGCAGTTTATCGGTAAGATAATTTACAAGCTCGTTACGGTTATTAACCACGATTTCATTAGTCATTTGAGCCAGCGGGAAGGAAAGTATATTAGCCGCAACCATAACAGCAACCGCCAACGCTCCCTGCTTATACATCTTTCTTAAGAAGAACCAGCCCTCCGGCAGTAAAAATGCAACCCAGTTAAAGGACGCCTTTTTACCCTCGGCGGCATTTTTGAATTTATACAAATATCTTGAAATATTAAGACCTACAAAATCCGCCGCTTCCTTTGCCGTAACCCCTTCGCCTATATCATCGTTTTTATTTACGGCGCCGAAAATTTCAAACTCGCCGAGTCGCTGAACACGGCCTTGAGGTGTTCCGCAATAGGGGCAGACCTGCGCATCCTTTTCGATTTCTTTCATACATTTCGGGCAGATGCGCGGAATTTCCGCAGTATCATCATTTTCTTCCTCGATTTGAGGCGGAATTTCTTTCTTTGAAGAATACTCGTTTTCGGTGCCGTGGAACTGTTCGAGTCCGCAATGTCCTACCGAATTATAGCAATCTCTGTGATGCGGCGCACCGCATATAGGACAGTAAACCACATCGTCCTCATCAAAAAGATACGCGTGGCATATCGGACAGGTTTTTCCGTTTACGCTTAATGCCATATTATACTGTAACCTTTTCTCCGAATACGACCGACCAATAATATCTGCCGTAATCGTGAAATTTTCCTTCCTTAATCATAGTTTTAAGATAATCCTTTGTAACCCATCTCGCCGTATCAACCTCGCTTTTCTGCAAATGCAGAGATTCAGCCGACACATCGGTACAAATTGAGTACACATCAATAAAAGAATTTCTGCGCTTTATGCGCTTTACAAATTCCAGCGAAGAAGCATCTGATTCGATGCCGAGCTCCTCCTTAAGCTCCCTTGCGGCGGCTGTAAAGGAATCCTCTCCCGATATTGCCGCGCCGCCGGTTGCCGCCCATTCGCCCGGCATAAGTCTCTTATTTTCCGAGCGCCGCTGAATGAGAAATTTTCCCTCGCTGTTATGAACCCATATATGCACTACGAGATGATATTCTCCCGCGCTCAAATTGGTTTTGCCGCGTATAACGGTTTTGCCAACCTTTTCGCCCGCGGAATTCAATATATCCCAGCGTTCCATTGTTCTCTCCTTAACGAACAGATTTATACAGATATATTATACCTTATTACGTGCGCGAATACAACCCAAAATTTTAAGTTTATTTTATCACTTGAAAAAGCATACCGTATATGATAAACTAAATTAAGAATTTATCAAAAAGAGGTTGTCTTATGAAAGAAATCATTGCGGAATTACTCGAAAAAATCGAGCAGATAAACAAAAAGCCCGATTCGGCTCTCGCTCTGCCCGATAACACCTATTTTATTGACGAAAACAGAATTCTCTGCAAAACGAGAAAAAGAGGTTTTTCAAGATACCCTTACAGCTGTGACGGTTTCTCCCTCTGGGCGACTGACGGCGGCTATATCACCACCACCGAAAGCAACTACACGGTATTTCGTAACTGCTTTATGGACGAAGCCCCCTGCACCGGCTTTTTTATGGGTTTAAAGCAGAAGGACGGTTCGTTTTTCCCGATTTCTTCAACCCTCTCGGGCGCACAGCTTTTCGAGCCCTTAAAGGTTGAACGTTACACGGTATTCACCCCCGCCGCCGCCTATTATATTGCCGACAGCAAGGATTTTACCTTTGCCACACGTATATTTGTTTCCAAAAGCAAAAAGATGAACTTTTCGCTCACCGCAATAAACAAAACCAAAAAGCCTTTGGATATTTACCTTGCCGCATATTTTGAGGCTCTGCTTCGTTTTTCGGAGGCTGAAAGCCATTGGGAAGCAAGCAGCAGGGTTTCAAGAAGATTTAAAAACGGCAACTTTATTATAACCAACACCCACGAGGTATTTTCGTCCCTTACGGTAAACACGAGAGCTGCCGCAGGCGAGATAACCTACCGCGATTTTGCAACCTGCTACAATGATTACATAGTTCAAAAAGGCAGAGGCTACTCAAATTCCGCCGCTTTAAAGCTCGGCGAATTCCCCCGCAAAACCGAAGTTTCAAAAGATGCAAACAAGTTCCCGCTTGCCGCCGATATGGCGCATTTTACGGTAAATCCGGGAGATTATGCCCAGATGGATTACTGTTTGGGGCTCGAATATGACGAGGCAAAAGCATTTGCCACGGCGAAAAAATCCAAATTGCCGGACGGCAACTGGAACAATGCCGTTGCCCGCCTCGAAAAAGCCGCAGACAATCTGCTCAAACCCATTTCGATAGATTTTACTGACTGGAAAATCGGTAAAAACGACCCCAAAGTACTCAATCTTTTCTTAAAATCGGTTGAGCGTCAGGTTAATTTCTGCGCTACCGGAAACAGCTATGCCGGCTCGTATCTCGGTGTAAGAGACGTTTTCCAGCAGCTCGAAGCCGCAGTTTTGTGGGACAGAAGTACAGCCAGAAAATGTATCGCCCGCGCATTCAATTATATTGATGAATCGGGCAGACCGCCGCGTCAGTTTGCTATTTCGTCCTCCGAAAAGCTGTTGCCCGCAATGGACCTGCGAGAATTTGTTGACCAGGGTCTTTGGATGGTAGACACCGTATATACATACCTTGCCTACACCGGCGATTACTCGATTTTAGAGGAAAAATGCAGGTATTACAAGTTCCCCGAGGGGGTAGTTTACGGCAGAGTTTTGGCGAGCAATAAAAAGGACGACACCCTGCTCGAGCACCTCCTTTGCATAATGGATTTCCTGATTTCAAACCTCGATACCGAAAACACATATTGCTTAAAGGTGCTATTCGGAGACTGGAACGATGCTCTTGACGGTCTCGGAAAAACCAAAAAGCCGGGTCAGAAATACGGCAACGGTGTAACCGTTATGGGAACTTTACAGTTCTACCGAAATTTAAACGAAATGTGTGAAATTCTCAATGCCGTAGGCGGTTTTGAGAAAACAATCAAGAAATATAAGGAAATAAAAGAAAAGGTTTGCGCCGGCTTCTTTAAAAATGCAGTAGCGGAAAACAAAAAGGGCGAAAAACGTATCGTTCACGGCTGGGGAGACGACCGCGAGTATTACATCGGCAGTTTCCGTGACCCTGACGGTGCCGACAGAATAAGCTTCGCGCCCAACGCCTTTTATGCGATTTCGGGCATTATAAACGAAGACGACAGTTTAAAGCAAACCGCAATCGACACCCTGCTTGCATTAAAATCAAAATACGGTCTTAAAACCCTTACCCCCGCATTCGAGCCTGCACTTCAGCCCTTTGTGGGAAGAATTGCCCACACAACAAGAGGTTGTGCCGAAAACGACTGTGCCTATGTTCACGCAAGTATGTTCTCGATTATGGCGCTCTTTATGATGGGCAAATCCGAGGAGGCTTGGAGAGAGCTCGAAAGGTCGATAGTAATTTCTCACGAAAGCCCATCACTGACCCCGTTTGTTATGCCGAACTCCTTTTTGCATAACGAGGAACTCGGTCTTGACGGCGAATCGGCGGGCGACTGGTACACAGGCTCCGGCACGGTGCTTATAAAGGGCTTGGTGAAATACGGCTTCGGTATACGACCCACACTTGATAAACTTTATATAGAACTGCCGAAATTTATGCCGACAAGCAAGGTAACCGTAAAGCTTCGTATAAAGGACACAAACCTTACGCTGACCTACGAAAACAAAAACGAGGACACACGCCAATATTTTGTAAACGGCAAGGCGGCAAAAACCGAAATTAACGGCATTTCCGAAACACCGAGACTCATTTTCGACGCAAAGGAATTACCGAAAAATCTTAATATTAAAATTACGGATTAGTGTTTTTGGGAGGGCGATGCCCTCCCTTTTTTCTTAAATTTTATATTCTGCGGGCGGTAAAAGCCGGAAGCGGCTTTTTATTTTGTGGTCTTAAGCACAAAACGGACAAGGCGGTTCGCCGCCTTGCCGCCGCCCGCGCGATTTTATTTTTAATTGCTTTTTATATTGCTTTTATTTGTATAATATGATATAATAACATAGTAAATAGTGTATTTCGGCGTGCGAATGGGCGGGTCCTGTGCGACCGGTGGCCGCGAACCATGTCAGGCGGGGAACCGAGCAGCATTAAGCAGTTTTTCCGGTGCGCCGCAGTAAATCGGCTCAT
>JAGHTJ010000183.1 GCA_018065375.1 Candidatus Equinaster intestinalis
GATGTATTCACCATCACCGGCCGTGGTACAGTTGCTACCGGTAGAGTAGAGCGTGGTCAGCTCAGAACTTCTGAAGAAGTTGAAATCATCGGTCTTACCGAAGAGAGAAAGAAAACTGTTGTTACCGGTATTGAAATGTTCCGTAAGATTCTCGACTATGCTGAGGCAGGCGATAACATCGGTGCACTTCTCCGTGGTATTCAGCGTACTGAGATTGAGCGTGGTCAGGTTCTCTGCAAACCCGGCACCATCAATCCTCATACCAAATTCCATGGCCAGGTTTACGTTCTTAATAAAGAAGAGGGCGGACGTCATACTCCTTTCTTCAACAACTATCGTCCCCAGTTCTATTTCAGAACTACTGACGTTACCGGCGTAATCAACCTTCCCGCAGGTACTGAAATGTGCATGCCCGGTGATAACGTAGAGATGGATGTTGAGCTTATCACTCCTATCGCTATTGAAGAAGGTCTCTGTTTCGCTATCCGTGAAGGCGGCCGTACCGTTGGTTCTGGTGTTGTTACCAAGATTAACGGCTAATCATCTTTAAACTTAAAAAGCAACGAGAGAAATCTCGTTGCTTTTTTTATGCTGTAATAAAA
Organism: Candidatus Equinaster intestinalis; assembly: GCA_018065375.1. Next base: position 603 of record JAGHTJ010000183.1, read on the forward strand.
TTGTTTCCCGTAGGTGATGGTGTCACGACATCCCGAATTTGTGCAATAGAATAAAATTGTTACATCGGGCGGATGTAGGCATCCGCCCCTACAACGTCATAATGAAATTATACAGAAATCGTAGGGAACGAGCTTGACGAGACCTTCCCTTTTGTCCGCTTTGCGGACATTTCCCCACGCCGTGGGGAATTACCCACATCGTCCCGATTAGTATAATTTCAATTATTTTACAAAAATTTCGAAAAACAACCGATTTTTCACAATTTCCCATTATTTATTTAAAACCTATTGACTGAATAATCACAAAGTCATATAATGGTATCAAATAGTTTTTTGGGAGGTAATCTTTATGGCAAGAATTTATAATTTTAGTGCCGGTCCTTCAATGCTTCCGCTCGAAGTACTTGAAACTGCCGCAAATGAAATGGTTGAATACGGTTCTACCGGTCAGTCGGTTATGGAGATGTCTCACCGTTCAAAGGAATATGATGCAATTATAAAGCAGGCTGAAGCCGACCTTCGAGATATTATGAATATTCCCGAAACCTACGAGGTTCTTTTTCTGCAGGGCGGCGCATCATCACAGTTCACAATGGTACCGATGAACCTTATGAATAAGAATAAAAAGGCCGATTATGTAATCACCGGTCAATGGGCTGAAAAATCTTATAAAGAGGCCGCACGTTACGGCAATGCAAGAGCTATTGCTTCTTCTAAAGATAAAACATTTTCATACATTCCGAAGATTTCCAAAGAGGATATTGACCCCGAAGCCGATTATCTTCATATTTGTATGAATAACACCATTTACGGTACAAAGTGGCATCAGCTTCCCGATACCGGCGATGTTCCGCTTGTAGCGGATATTTCTTCCTGCATTTTGTCGGAACCCATTGATGTTACCAAGTTCGGTCTTCTTTATGCCGGCGCACAGAAAAACGTAGCTCCGGCAGGTCTTACCATCGTTATTGTTCGTAAGGATTTGCTCGGCAATGCTATGGATATTACACCTACAATGTTTAACTATGTAACCCATGCGGAAAACGGTTCAATGTTCAACACTCCGCCTTGCTACACAATTTATGTTGCGGGTCTTGTATTCAAATGGATTAAGAAAATCGGCGGACTTACCGAAATGGCTAAAATCAATAACAAAAAGGCCGAAATTCTCTATAATTTCCTTGATAACAGCAAGCTTTTCAAGGGTACTGTTGTAAAAGAGGACCGTTCTATTATGAATGTACCTTTTGTTACCGGAAATGAAGAATTAGATGCAAAATTCATAAAAGAAGCAAAGGAAGCCGGATTTGTTAATCTTAAAGGTCATAGAATTGTCGGCGGTATGAGAGCCTCAATCTATAATGCAATGCCGGTTGAGGGTGTTCAGAAGCTGGTCGAATTTATGAGCAAATTCGAGAAAGAAAACGCTTAAATTTCAGAGAATAATATCTAATTGTTGGTTGCAATTACTAAACTGCTATGCTATAATTTAGCATAGCAGTTTATTTTTTTTCGGAGGTTGCCGTATGAACTTTGAACTACATAAAAATCATAAACAGAATAATATGGGCTGTGAGCCGCCTAGGGCGTATTATATTCCCTTTAATAAGGGAGACGATATAAACGCTCCGCGCGAGAAATCGAGCCGTTTCATATCCCTTTGCGGAGATTGGAATTTTAAGTATTATAACAGTATAACAGAGCTTGCCGATATTTTTTATTCGGACGAGAAAATTACCGTGCCTTCCTGCTGGCAGATGGAGCTTGATAAGGGCAGAGATAAGCCTCAATATACAAATATTTGCTATCCCTATCCCTGCGAGCCCCCCTTTATTCCCGAAGAAAACCCCTGCGGAGTTTATAATACGGTTATCAATTATACCGAAAACGGCAAAAAAATCTACCTCATTTTTGAGGGTGTGGATAGCTGTGCTTATATCTATATAAACGGCGAGCTTATTGCATACCGTGTAACAAGCCATAGCGCAAGTGAAATTGATATTACAAATCACCTCAAAAAGGGTGAAAACCGCTTGAGCGTAGTAGTACCGAAATGGTGCGCTCAAAGCTATCTTGAAGACCAGGATAAAATCAGACTTTCCGGAATTTTCCGTGAGGTTTATTTGCTTTACCGTGATGAAACACACATTGAAGATGTAAAAATAGGTTATGATTTGAATAAAAATGCCGATTTTTGCGCCGAAATCAAGGCAAACGGCAAAACCGAAATAAAATATACCCTTAAAAAGGGTGACCTTGAAATAAAGGGCACAAAAGTAATAGATAAAATCGGTAAAATAGAATTTACGGTTGAAAACCCCGTGCTTTGGAGCGATGAAATCCCCGAGCTTTATGAGTTTATACTCGAATCGGGCGAAGAGGTTATCAAAATTCCGGTAGGCTTTTGTAAAAAAGAGATTGTAGGCAGAGTTCTTCTTGTAAACGGTAAGCCGGTTAAAATCAGGGGTGTAAACCGTCACGACAGCCACCCGACTAAAGGCTATGCCGTATCCTACGAGGATATAAAGGAAGACCTTTATATTATGAAGCGCAATAATGTAAATGCCGTAAGAACCTCACATTATCCGAGTGACCCACGCCTTATGGAGCTTTGTAATGAACTTGGTTTTTATGTAATTGACGAGGCCGATATAGAAACCCACGGAATGTTGAGCCACGATAAAGGAATAGACGCTCTTTCCGATGATGCAGATTGGGAAGAAGCTTATCTTGACCGAGCCGTTAAGCTTTACGAGCGGGATAAAAATTTCCCCTGCGTATATATGTGGTCGCTCGGCAATGAAGCGGGCTTCGGCTGTAACCACGTAGCAATGAAGAGGTTTATCCGTTCAAGAAGCGGGGAAGCGATAATTCATTATGAGGGTTGCAACAATTTAAGATTTGAAAACAGCGATATTGAGCTTACGGTAAACGGACATACATATCCCAAAACCACCGATGTTGAATCCCAAATGTATCCCGAATGGCAGTCAATGGAAAAATATGTTTCGGACGAAAATACCAAACTGCCCTTCTTCCTTTGCGAATACTGTCACGCAATGGGTAACGGTCCGGGAGATTTAAAGGAATATTGGGAGGTTATCCGTAAATACGATAACTGCATAGGCGGTTGTGTTTGGGAGTTTTGCGACCATTCGGTAGTAACTTATGAAAACGGTAAACGCCGATTTAATTACGGCGGAGATTTGGGCGACCATATCAACGATGATAATTTCTGCCAGGACGGTCTTGTATACCCGGATAGGCGTGAGCATATCGGTATGAAGGAGCTTAAAGCGATAATTTGTCCGATAACCGTAGAGCAGATAGATAAGTTTAAATACCGTGTTGTAAGCCGATACTATTATAAGGATACCTCTGATATTGAGGTTTCTTATGAAATAAAAAGCGGCGGAAATCTTTTATACAGCGGAAATGTTGATGTAAATGTTTTGCCGCAGTCCTCGGCGGAATTTGAAATCAAGCAGATTGATTTTCTCACTAAATCACCCGTTAAAGCCGAGATAAACTTTATTTTCCGCGATAAAAACGAGCATCCGTGGGCGCCTGCCGGATTTGAAATCGGCAGAACTCAGTTTATAGTAGGCGAGCAGGAGCTTTATTTCTTCGGTGCAGATAGAAAATATGAAAACCTCACAGTTTGCCAAGATGAAAAAGAAATTACGGTAAATGCAGGATATGTTTCGTATGTTTTCGGTAAGAAAAGCGGTTTACTCGAAAATATAGTTAATGAAAAGGGCGAAAAGTATTTCACAAAACCTGCCACACTTACATCATTCCGTGCGCCGACCGATAACGATATAAATGATAAAAAGGATTGGTATATCCGTCACCTTGATTGGCAGTATACTCTCTGCCGTAATTTTGCGGTAAAACAAAATGCCGACAGTGTGGAAATTGATGCCGATTTAAGTCTTGTGGCAATTTCAAACTACCCGAGTGCAAAGGCAAAGGTAAAGTATACCGTTGACAAAAGCGGCAGACTTACCGTTAATACAAAAGCCGATTTCACCAGGATTATACCTTTCTTGCCCCGCTTCGGCTTCGAATTTTCGCTTACAAGCGATTTTTCCGAAACACGGTATTACGGATACGGTCCGAATGAAAGCTATATAGATAAAAAATTATCCTCTTATTTGGATGTTTTTTACACTAATGCCGATGATAATTTTGAGCCCTATGAGCACCCGCAGGAAAACGGCTCACATTACGGCACGAAATATGTGTGGGTTAAGGGAGAAAACGGCAAGAGCATAAAAATAGTAAATATGGATGATGAGCATTTTTCATTTAATATTTCTCGTTACAGCGCAAAGCAGATGAATAATGTTCGCCATGTGGATATGCTCGAAAAAACGGATACAACATATCTTTATGCTGATTATAAAATGAGCGGTGTGGGCTCAAATGCCTGCGGCCCGGCTTTAAAAGATGATTACAGATTGTGTGAAAAACACGGAGAATATACCTTCGTGATAGAAGTAGATGTATTGTGTGCTGGAGGTAAAAAAAGTGACAAAGATTGATATTTTTTCGGGTTTTTTAGGTGCTGGTAAAACCACACTTATCAAAAAACTCATTAAAGAGGCGTTTGCCGGCGAGAAGCTTGTTTTAATCGAAAACGAGTTCGGTGAAATCGGTATTGACGGCGGCTTTTTAAAGGAAGCGGGCATCAATATTACCGAAATGAATTCGGGTTGTATTTGTTGCAGTCTCGTAGGAGATTTCGGCGAGGCGCTTAAAAAGGTTTTGAATGAATACAGTCCCGACCGTATTTTGATTGAGCCCTCGGGCGTAGGAAAACTCAGCGATGTAATAAAGGCGGTTCAAAACCTCGGAATCGAGGGGGTAGAGCTTAATTCCTTTACCACCGTTGCCGATGCTTCAAAATGCAAAATGTATATGAAAAACTTCGGCGAATTCTATAATAATCAGGTTGAATTTGCAAATTCTGTGGTACTCAGCCGAACTGACGGTATGAGCGATGAAAAAATCGCCGCCGTGCTCGAACTTTTAAGGGAGAAAAACCCCAATGCCACAATAATCACCACTCCGTGGGATAATATTGACGGCAAGAAAATTTTGGATGCCATGGAGCATAAAAACACCCTTGCCGCAGAGCTTGCGCTTTTAGAAGAGGAAGATGTATGCCCCGAATGCGGCCATCATCACCACCACGGAGAAGAATGCCATCACGACCACGATGAGGAGGAGCACGAACACCACCATCATCACGAGGACGAAGATGAGCACGAACACGAACACGAACATCATCACCATCATCACGACCACGAGGAGGGTGAGGAGTGTTGTTGCGGTCATCATCACGACCATGGCCACGACCACGAGCACGAGCATCATCATCACCACCATCACGCTGACGAGGTGTTTGTCAGTGTCGGCTATGAAACCGCAAATAAGTATACCTTATCCGAAATTGAGGGTATCTTAACGAGCCTTAATGATCGTGAAAAATACGGTGATATTCTGCGAGCCAAAGGTATTGTTGCCGCCGAGGACAGTAATTGGATACACTTCGATTTCGTACCGCAGGAGAATAACGTAAGGCTCGGCAGTGCCGAGGTTATCGGTAGAATTTGTGTAATCGGCTCGAAAATTAACGAGCAGGAAATCAAGAAATTATTTAAAATATAAGGAAGAGAAAAATGGATATTCCGGTTTATCTTTTTACCGGTTTTTTGGAATCGGGTAAAACAAAATTCATTCAGGAAACCCTGACCGATAAACGCTTCAATAACGGAGAGCGCACCCTCATTCTGCTCTGCGAGGAGGGAATTGAGGAGTATGACCCGTCAGAGTTTTCGGGAGAAAAAGTTTATATCGAAAGCATTGAAAAAGAGAATCTTAATGAAAAAAATCTCGAACAGCTGCGTAAAAACTGCAAGGCACAAAGGGTAATCGTTGAGTATAACGGAATGTGGCAGCTGCAGGAGCTTTTTGATGCTCTGCCGGATAAATGGATTATAGCCCAGGAGTTTATGTTCGCAGATGCGGCTACCTTTATCGGGTTTAATGCAAATATGCGCTCCCTGGTTGTTGATAAGCTTACAACCGCCGAGTTGGTTGTTTTCAATCGTTATAACGACCAAATTGATAAGATGGAGCTTCATAAAATCGTAAGAGGTGTAAACCGAACTGCCAATATCGCCTACGAAAAGGTAAGCGGCGAGGTGGAATACGATGATATTGCCGACCCATTGCCCTTTGATACCGATGCCCCGATTATCGAAATTGAGGATAAGGATTATGCCCTTTGGTATCGGGATATGACAGACGAACTCGATAAGTATAACGGTAAAACCGTTAAGTTTAAGGGTCAGGCGGCAAAGCACCGTTCTCTCCCCAAAAACTGCTTTGTAATCGGCAGACCGCTTATGACCTGCTGTGTAGAGGATATACAGTTTGCGGGTCTTGTCTGTGTATACGATAGGGCGGATATAATCGAAAACAAACAATGGCTTAAGATTACGGCAAAGCTTGTAGTGGAAAATCATAAGGCCTACGGTCAGGCGGGACCGGTGCTTCACGTTACCGATGTAGCACTTACCACACCGCCCGAAAACGAGGTTGCAACCTTTTATTAAGGAGAACACAATGGTAGAATTTAAAAACGTTTATGTAGCCGCCTGCGATGAAAACGGCGGAATTTATCACTATGTTGCCGATGAAAACGGCAGACTTACCTTAAAGGATAAAACCGATGCCGAGAGCGTAATGTTCCTTAAAATCGACCAAAATAAAATGTATGCCATTCTTCGCTACGGTGAGGACGGCAAAAACAGTTGTGTTGTTTCATACGATATAATGGAAGACGGCAGTCTTGCTAATGTTTCGGCTCCCGTTTCAACCCTCGGAGAGGTTGCCTGCCACCTTACCGTAAAAAACGGTAAAATTTTCGCGGCAAACTACATTTCGGGCAGTGTGTTTATGTCTCCCGATAAATGCGATGTTCATAAGGGTCAGGGCGTAAACCTGCCCAGACAATCGAGCCCGCATTGCCATTTTACCGAGTTCACTCCTGACGGTAGGTATGTTCTTGCCTGCGATTTGGGACTCGATACAATTTTTACATACGATATGGATTTGAATGTTGTAAGCACGGCAAAGGTACCGGAGGGTGTAGGTTGCCGCCATATTGCATTCTCACCGGACGGTAAAATAGCTTATTGCATTAACGAAATGGGCGGTAGCGTTTCGGTTTTCAGATATAGTGAAGGTAAACTCGATTATCTTGAAACCTATGCCGCGCTTCCCGAAGATTTTACCGATAAAAATACTGCGGCGGCGATTAGGGTAAATAAGGGATATTTGTATCTTTCGCATCGCGGACACGATAGCTTTTGCGTATTTAAAATAGAGGGCGAAAAGCTTTGTGAGCGCAAATTTTATTCCTGCAAGGGAAGCGGACCGCGTGATATTGCCATAAACGGAGATTACCTCTATTCGGCAAATGAGCAGACCAATAACGTAACCGTCTTTAAGATAAATGACGGCAAACCCGAATACATCTGCTCGGCAGAAGATATGCCCGACCCGCTTTGTATAATATTTAACTGAATTGGTTTTTATCTGCTTTGCAGAGAAATATAATAATTTTTTAGGAGATTGCTTTTTGAAAAAGTACAATTTATCGGAGATTGCGGCATAACCGGGAGGTTTGCTGTGTCTTACAAACCTCCCGCGTTTGCATTGAAGTCAACAATTTTCAGGAGGAAAAAATAATGAATAAAAATGACTATATCATTCGTTTGGAAACAAAAGAGGATTATAATACGGTTGAAAACCTGGTAAGAGAGGCTTTTTGGAATGTCTACCGTCCGGGGTGCAGTGAGCATTATGTTATACACACCTTGCGGGACGATGCGGATTTTGTAAAAGAGCTTGATTTTGTTATGGAGCAAAACGGCGAAATAATCGGTCAGAATATCTTTATGAAAACCGTAATCGAGGCTGATGACGGTAAAAATATCCCCATTCTTACAATGGGACCTATCTGTATAACACCGAGGCTGAAACGTCAGGGCTACGGTAAAAAACTGCTCGATTATTCTCTGCAAAAAGCCGCCGAGCTCGGCTTCGGCGCGGTTTTATTTGAGGGTAATATAGGCTTTTACGGAAAAAGCGGTTTTGATTATGCCGAAAAGTTCGGTATACGGTATCACGATTTGCCCGAGGGGGCAGATGCTTCCTTCTTCCTTTGCAAAGAGCTGATTAAGGACTATCTTTCCGGCGTTACCGGGGTTTATCAAACGCCTCGGGGCTATTATGTGCCGGAAGAAAAGGTAGAAGAATTCGATAAAGCTTTTCCCGAAAAGGAAAAGCTGAAACTTCCCGGTCAGCTGTTCTGAAAAGAGTTTTGCCGATTGTAAGGCCGAAACAGAGGCTTTACTTTATCTGCGAAATATGCTAAAATTTTTGTGTATAATAGCGTGAAAATTTAAAATAACGGAGGATAATTATGAAAAAGCTTTTTAAAAACTGCAAAAAACAGATAGTAGCGGTAATTGTTTGCTTGTCTCTTATGCTTTCAATGTTCGGTGCATCTGTTTCAGCCGCCGGTTCTTCCGCGGGAGGAGCCGAAGAGTTTTTTGTATCAAAGCTGCTCAAAAGC
>JAGHTJ010000124.1 GCA_018065375.1 Candidatus Equinaster intestinalis
ACTTACCCCCGAGCAGAGAGCAGATGCAAATGCGGTTATCTCGTTTAAGAAAATGATGATAAAGCAGTCGCATTTTTTAGAGGAGTCTCCGCTATTTAAAATTTCAGCCGGCAGAGCCGATTTTACAACAATAAATTACGTTGTTTCGGGAACAGATGCCGCAATTAAGGCAAACTCCTTTGCAATATCTCTTAAGGATACTGCCCTCTTTGAAAAGATAAAGACCGGGCTCGGCAGTGACCTGCCCGCGGAGTATTTTTCCGATTTGATTTTCTTTGATGTGATTTCGGAGGAAACCGAAACGGCGAACGTTTCCGCGCTCCTTAAGGTAAGCGTTTATGCTACCTCTCCCGATGAATCAAAGAAAATGGCAAAGACCGTAGGCGAATTCATTGCGGAGAAGCTTTCAAAATCTGCTGATAAATCCTATACTCTTACAAAGGCATCGGAAAGCACGGCAATCGGCATTGCAGACAGTATAAGAAACAACCAGCAAAACGCCGTAAACCTTTACAATAGCTTCCGCGGAGCAGTAAAGGATTCGGCAGCCCTCCTTGATGACGATGCAAAGGCGTATTATGAAGCGGCAATAGCCGAGGAAAATGAAACCGAAACGCAGGATGAAACCGAACAGGTTAAGGATACCGCAAAGCCCTCAATAAGCAAAAAATATGCCGCACTCGGTTTACTTCTCGGTGCAGCTTTGGCGGTTTGCTTCTATATATTCAAATACCTCTTTACGCGAAAAATTAAATCCGCCGATGATATTAAATGCAGATACGATTTGTTTGTTATAGGTCAGGCGGAAACCGTTACCGGAAAGAAGAAAAATGCGCTTGATAAATTTATTATCCGCATAATCGCAGGTAAGCCGGACGAAACACAAAACGAAAAGGCAATTAAAAACGCCCTGCTTGCCGCAAATAATGCAGAAGCAAAAGAGGTTGTATTTATACGCGAAAAATCCGAAGGCGAAAACCCTGTTATAACCGATATTGAGAAAACCTTTAAGGAAAACGGCATAACCGCACAAGCCGCTTTGCCCCCTGCAAGCGATGCTAAAAGCACCGAGAAATTTGCGGCGGCAAAATTCGCCATTCTCTTTAAAACGGCAGGTGTTTCGGGATATGACGGCATCTATCGCGAAATAGACCTCGCCGCAAAATACGATACCAAAATTCTCGGAATTGTTGTGCTGAAATAACATACTAAACATTCCTTTATTTCGTATCGGTAAGGCGATAATAACTGATGTAATCGGGAGGGCAATGCCCTCCCGATTTTTCTGCAAAATTTAAGCCGCGGGCGGCGGCAGGGTGTGCCCTGCCTTTTGTGCGAAGCACAAAATAAAAGACACCCGAGGGTGTCTTTTAGTCGCCCGCAAATCCCACAAAATTTGCGGTATTAAATTTTCATAACGTGCCATTTGGCAGGTGCGATATTATTCTTCCGGCTCCGGAGCCTCGACTTCGGGGATTTCGTTTCCGTTTTCGCCCTCTTCTGCCGGTTCTTCCTGCGGAATTTCGGGAGCCTTACGGTCTGCAAAATACTTGATGATAAATGTTATTATGTAAACCGCACAAGCAAGATCCGAAACGAAAGTTGCGCCGGTGCTTTTTGTGACGGTATCGGTGCTGATAAATTTAACGATTACCTGAGGCACCGAATAGGCGGTGCAGATAAGCAGGGTGAAAATCGCCATCGGCAAAACCCCGCCGTACTTGCCGTCTTCGGGAATGCGGTTGCGCATTTTTGCCGAAACGAGGAAGAAAACGAGTATTGAGCAAAGCGCCGCCACCTCGAAAACATTTTCGAAAAGGATTGAAGAAGCAATACTGTTTGAAAAAACAATCATTACGCGAAGCAGCCAGAAGATGATGAAGGCAACATCAAATCCTTCGGGAACGGCGCTTACGCCGAATTCCGTGAGACCGCCCAAAATAAAGATTGCGGCGCAGAAAAGTCCGAAAGACACCTGCAAAAGGGTCTGCCAGGAGGGAATTGTTGCCCCCACCTGGGTAAAGAGTGATTCATAAATAACCGCCGCCGCCATAATTATACTGCCGATGCCAAAGCTCTTGCAGGGAGCAGGCGATAAATTCGGTGCTTTTTTGGTGAGAGCCGCCACAAGCATACAAATTGCCGCAATAATGAAAATGAGCAGGCAGGTAGCTACGCCGAGCGTATGATATTCACGGTAGAAAAATCCCGTTTGGGGCTCTACGGCAAACTTCATCAGCACAAAGCACAAGCCCGCCGATAAAATCATACCGAGCGCGGTGATTACACCAAGTTTCTTCAAATTAAATTTCAATTTGGACCATCTCTCTTTTTATAATTTTTTCAAAAGGTTTTTCATATACATTATTATACAATAAAAAATTAAAGGAATATGAATAATGAAAAACATTTATGCTTATTTAATTGCCCTGCTTATTCTTTCGATGCTAACAGTTCCGTTTTTGGCGCTCAAAACTCCCGCCTCTGGCGATTCACCGCCGCCTGCCACCAATCAAATAGACAAGCAAACCGTGGTGGTGAAAAAGGGAGAGGAGCTTCTTACCCTTTCGATGGAGGACTACCTTATCGGTGTTCTCGGTACCGAAATCGAGCCGACATACGAACCCGAAGCCATAAAGGCGCAGGCGATTGCATCTTACACCTTTACCCTTTACAAAAAGGATAAAAACAAGAATGAAAAATATGATATTTTAGCCTCCACCTCCGCCCAGGGCTATAAAACAACCGCTGATCTCAAGGAAAAATGGGGCGAAAACTATGAAAAATACATAAATATATTTAAAGATAATCTGAAAGCCGTTGAGGGCATATATCTTTCCTATGATAACAAACCGATTTATGCGGCTTACCATTGGTTTTCGGCGGGAAAAACCGAAAACTGTGCCGATGTTTTCGGCGGAGACTACCCTTATCTTACGGCGGTAGACAGCATAGGCGACCTGCTGTGTCCCGACTACCTGCACACTGCGGAAATCAGCATCGCCGATTTCAAAAAGGCTTTTTCGGAAAAGTGCAGTCTGCCCGAGAAGGCGGAAAATTATATCGGAAAAATCGAAAATACCGCCTCGGGCGGTGCTAAAACCGTAAAGGTAGGCGATAAAACATTCTCGGGCGCAGAGTTCAGAAAAGCTCTGGGACTGCGCTCTGCCAACTTCGATTATAAGCTATCGGGAGAAAAGTTTGTATTTACAACCCGCGGATATGGGCACGGCGTAGGTATGAGCCAATACGGCGCAAACTATATGGCGCAACAGGGAAGCACCTACAAGGAAATTCTTTCCTGGTACTATAAGGGCGCCGTCCTTACATCATAGCCTTATAAATATCCCCTTTTTTAAAGCCCGAAACGCCTGCCGCCTCCTTCGCCGCAAGGGAAGGGGGTGTGCCGTTTTCCATAAGCTTTTTGGCAAGGGCAACTGCCGAATCGAGGGTAAAATCCTGTGTATCTTCTTCGGGTTTACCGTCTACTATCAGTACATATTCGCCCTTCGGCTGATTTTCATTAAAATACTTTACCGCCTCGCCCAAATTCATACGGAGAACCGTTTCGTGGATTTTGGTAAGCTCCTTTATTACCGCGATTTTGCGGTTTTCCCCGAAAGCTTTGCAAAAATCCTCTAATGTGGCGCAGAGCTTATGGGGAGCCTCGTAAAAAATCATTGTACGTTTTTCGTTTTGGAGGGATTCAAGGTGTTCCTTTCGGCTTGGCTTATTTACCGACAAAAATCCCTCAAAACAAAATCTGCCGCTGCTCATTCCCGAAATGGCAAGGGCGGTGCAAAGGGCGGTGGGTCCGGGAACCGATTCAACCCTTATCCCTTTATCAAGGCAGATTCTTACCAAATCTTCTCCGGGATCGGAAATTGCGGGCATACCGGCATCGGTGACTATCGCACAGCTCTCTCCCCTTAAAATTCTATCGGCGATTACCTCGCCCTTTTCCGCTTTATTATGCTCAAAGTATGATATAAGCGGCTTTTTTATGCCGAAATTATTAAGCAGCTTTACGCTTACTCTCGTATCCTCCGCCGCTATAAAATCTACCTCGCTTAAAACCTCTTTTGCCCGCGGCGAAAAGTCTCCGAGGTTTCCTATCGGCGTACCCACAACAAAAAGCTTTCCCGCCATTAAAGATACGCCTCCTTGTAGCTTCCGTAAATATCTATCATTTCGCGGCTGAAATTACCGCTGTTATCGTTGATAAAAAGTGATTTTTCTACCACCATTCCGCTCTTTGCACACTTTTTGCCCTCGATGAGGAAAAGCCAGGGAGCGGTATCGGGGGTTTTGCAGACAAATCGCAGTTTTTTAGGCTCGATTTTATAGTCTCGCATAAGGCTTATAAGCTCGGCAAGTCTTTCGGGACGCAGGCAGATACAAAGCCTGCCCGAGGTCTGCAAAAGACGGGAAGACACCGAAACTATATCCTCGAGTGTGCAGGCAATTTCGTGCCGCGCCACCTTTTCCCTTTCGTTTTTACTCTCAATTCCGCTGCCCGATGCATTATAGGGCGGATTGCAGGTGATAAGGGTGTGTGCGCCGAACTCGATTTTGCCCTTTAAATCCTTTAAATCGGAATTTATTATGCTGAAATTCGGAAAATTCTGCTCATCTTTTGAAGCCTCCGCCAAAAAGCAGGCTTCCTCGCTTATTTCTACACCCGCCGTAATTAAATCGGGGTTATCGCGAAGCATAAGAAGCGGAATTATCCCGCAACCCGAGCCCAAATCAACGCATCGGTCATTTTTTCTCGGCTTTGCGAAGTTTGCAAGCAGAATGGCATCGGTTCCAAAGGTGTGGTTTTTTGAAACCTTTACAAATACGCCCTTTCCCAGCGGCTCTTTTTTCAGTTGAGCTTTGTCCATTTTACACCCTGCGGCGTGTCTTCAAGGACAATGCCCATATCCTTTAATTTATTACGAATTTCGTCTGCCTTGGCATAGTTTTTATCCTTACGCGCCTGGGTACGCTCGGCTATGAGCTTTTCCACCTCGCTGTCAAGATCATCTTTTTTGCGATTGTAGAGCAGACCCAAAACATAGGTAAGCTCATCAAAAACCTCTGCCGCCGCCAAAAGTGTACCCTTTGCGGCACCGGCATCAATAAGATTATTTATATCCTTCGCCATATTGAAGACCTCTGCCAAAGCATCGGCGGTATTAAGGTCATCTTCCATAGCCTCGATGAATTTTTCGCGGCGTACTGCGGCAAATTCGGGAGCCTCGCCGCCGGCCTCTGCGTGCTCTATCGCAAAATCGAGACGGTCTCTGCAGTTATAAAGACGCTCCAAAGCATTTTTGCCCTGCTCGATAATATCTACCGAATAATTTATCGGGCTGCGATACTGCGAAGAAATCATAAGGTATCTTATCGGCTCATAGCCGTAGGCGTTTGCAACGTCTCTTACGGTAAAGAAATTGCCCAGAGATTTCGACATTTTATGATTATCAACATTGATAAAGCCGTTGTGCATCCAATAGTGCGAAAACTCGCAACCGTTGGCACATTCGCTCTGCGCGATTTCGTTTTCGTGGTGGGGGAAAATGAGGTCGAGACCGCCGCAATGAATATCTATCGTTTTTCCGAGGTATCTTGTAGACATTGCCGAGCATTCGATATGCCAGCCCGGTCTGCCCTTGCCCCAGGGGGATTCCCAAAACGGCTCGCCGGGTTTTGCGCCCTTCCAGAGGCAGAAATCCATCGGGTCTTCCTTTATTTCGCCAACGCTTATTCTCGCGCCCGCCTCCAAATCCTCGAGCGGCTGATGAGAAAGCTTGCCGTAATCCGAAAACTTTTTGGCTCTGAAATAAACGTCTCCGCCCGAAGTATAGGCATAGCCGTTATCAAAAAGCTTGCTTATAATATCTATAATCTGCTCGATATTTTCGGTAGCTCTCGGGTGAACCGAAGCTTCTCTTATATTAAGCCCCTTCGCATCAACCCAGAACTCCTTTATATAACGCTCGGCAACCTCGGGCACCGTGATACCCTCCTCGTTTGCCTTTTTTATAAGCTTATCATCAATATCGGTGAAGTTTTGAACAAAGGTAACATCGAAGCCGCGCCATTCGAGGTATCTCCTGAGCACATCGAATACACAAAGCGGTCTTGCATTTCCGATATGAATGTAGTTATAAACGGTAGGACCGCAGGCATAAATCTTTGCCTTGCCCGCTTCAATCGGAACAAACTCGTCCTTATTTCTTGTTAAGGTGTTAAATATTTTCATCGTTTTTCTCCTTTTCGAGTTTAGAAATTCTCATTTCGAGCTTGCAGAGCTCCTGCGCTACGGGGTCGGGAATATGAATCTGGTCGAGCTCCTTAACCTTTGCGCCCGCCCGGCGAACTATCCTTGCCGGAACACCTACAACGGTACAATCGGGCGGAACCTCCTCGAGAACCACCGCGCCGGCGGCAATTCGGGAATTATCGCCCACCTTAAAGGGTCCTAAAACCTTGGCACCGGTGGAAATCATAACATTGTTGCCGATTGTAGGGTGACGTTTGCCGGTATCCTTACCGGTACCGCCCAATGTTACGCCCTGATATATCAGAACATCGTCTCCTATTTCAGCCGTTTCGCCGATAACTACGCCGTGGCCGTGGTCGATAACCAGCCTTCTGCCGATTGTAGCTCCCGGGTGGATTTCGATGCCGGTTTTTTTGGCGGCTCTCTGCGAAATCATACGAGCGATGAAGAAATGACCGTGGGTATAGAAAAAATGTGCTCTGCGGTGCATTCTTATTGCCTTTACGCCGGGGTAAAGCAGGAATATTTCGAGGGAGCTTCTTGCGGCGGGGTCGCGTTCCTTAACCGCCGCTATATCCTCTTTAATTCTTTCAAACATATTTTGCCTCCGAAAAACGAGCGCCTCTAATTATATTACTTTGAGGGGTCGATAAATGATAAATTATCCAAAAGATAAATGATTCCCGAAATTATGGCGAGTACAGCCGATGCCCACAAAAACAGGTCGGTAAAGATGTGGAGAATACTCGTGAGGGTGAGATTATTTACAAAGCCTATTAAAATTTCCGCGGCAATGGTATAAATAACGGCAATCATCTGAACTACCGTTTTTGCCTTGCCCCAGATATTCGCGGCGATAACAAGACCGCCCGAGGAAACCGCCACAAGTCGCAGGGAGGCTATTAGAAACTCCCTGAAAAGGACGATAAAAAGTATCCATTCAACCCCCATACCGATACCCTTTGCGGTGAAACCGACCAAAGCGGCGGTGGTGAGCATTTTATCGGCGAGCGGGTCTAAAAACTTGCCGAAATCGGTAACCATATTGTGCTTGCGGGCATACTTACCGTCAAACAAATCGGTGACCGAGGCGGCTATGAATATAAGAAGCGCCGCAATATAGTGAAATTTGAAATCCCATACAAGGGTGAGCATAAAAACGGGGGTTGCGATAATTCGCAGAATTGTCAATCTGTTTGGTAAATTCAGTTTTTTCATTTTACCCTATCTCCCAATAAATCGTATTCCATACAATCGTTTATTTTTACCTTTACGAATTCTCCGAGAACCAGAGGCTCATCGGTCGTAAAGAATACTTTTCCGTCAATCTCCGGGGCATCATACGAGCTTCTTCCGAAATAACAACGGATATAATCATCATACCCCTCTATGAGCACCTCGGCAGTTTTTCCGATTTTTTCTTCGTTTTTCTGCGCCGAAACGGTTGCCTGCTCGGTCATAATAATATCGGCGCGGTCAATTTTCAGCTGTTCCTCGAGCTGACCCTCCATACTTGCCGCTATCGTATCCTCCTCGGGAGAATAAGCAAAGCAACCGAGTCTATCAAACCTTGCGGACTTTACAAACTCGCAAAGCTCGGTAAACTGCTCCTCGGTTTCACCCGGGAAACCGGTTATAAGGGTTGTTCGCAGTGTTACATCGGGAATTTTTTCTCTGATTTTTTCAATCAGCGCCGTAATTTCCTCCTTGCTTCCCCTGCGGTTCATCTTTTTGAGAATTTCGGCGTTTATATGCTGAAGCGGCATATCGAAATACTTTACAAGTTTTTCTTCGCTTGCCACGGTATCTATAAGCTCATCGGTAATTTTTTCGGGATAGGTATAAAGGGTTCTTATCCAATGCAGACCCTCTATTTTGCAAAGCTCGCGCAAAAGCTCGGGAAGCTTTCTTTCGCCGTAAATATCCTCGCCGTATGCGGTAGTATCCTGGGCTACCACTATGAGCTCCTTTACTCCGCTTTCCGCCAAAGTTTTTGCCTCGCTTACAATATCCTCAATTTTTCTTGAGCGCATCTTTCCCCTTATCAGAGGAATGGCGCAGTAGGTACAGCAGTTATTACAGCCGTCCGCAATTTTTATATAAGCCGAAAAGGGATAGCCGCCGAGAATTCTCGGAGTATTAAGGCACGGAGCGGTTTTTTCACCGTAATAGTTTGCTTTTCTGCCCTCAATCGCACTTTTTACGATTTCGGCTATATTATCGTGACTTCCGAGCCCCACAACAACATCGGCTTCGGGAATTTCTTTAGTTATATCGTCCTTATACCTTTCGGCAAGGCAACCCGTAACAACGAGCGCCTTTAAATTGCCGCTTTCCTTAAACCTTGCGGCCTCCAAAATGTTTTCTATTGCCTCGCGCTTGGCGTCCTCAATAAAGCCGCAGGTATTTATGATGATGGCATCGGCTTCGGCCTCTTCCACACCGATTTCAAAGCCGGCATTTTTAAGCAGATAGAGCATCTGCTCTGCATCAACCTGATTTTTCGGGCATCCGAGGGACACCACAGCAACCTTATATCCCATTTTCTTCTCCATAATCCATTTCATTGTAAATTTTAAAGGCTTCTTTAATATCGCCGTAAGAAAAGCCTTTTCTTTGCAGTGCGGCGAAAACCTTTTTGCTCGAAAGCTCGTCCGCCATTTTTTCGCGGTACTTTTTATTTATAATCGAGCGAATCTGTGCTACGGCATCACACTCGAATTCATCGAGCGCCGCCTTTGCGGTATCCCGCGGAATACCCTTGCTCATCATTTTATACAGAGCATCTTTTTTCGAAATGCAGGAGGCAAGGTATAATTCGGAAAGGCGCAGGGCGTATTCGTAATCGTTTATAAGCCCGAGCTCTTCCAGGCGGTCTGCGGCTTTTAAGGAGCTATCTTCTCTAAATCCCGCCGCTTTAAACTTTTCGAGCAGTTTTTTACGTGATATACTGCCGCGCTCGATATACCATACTCCGCGCGAAAGGGCTCTTTTGTAATCCGAGCCCGCGATGTGTTTTTCTATATCGGCTTCGGATAATTCCGAGCCTGCCGTAATGCCCTTTTCGGCACAATATTCGGCATCTAATAAAAGCACCCGACCTGTGTGAAGGGTTACTTCACACAGGCGTTTTTTCTGCTTTTTGATTTCGGTTACAAGCATTATTCTTCAACCGCAATATCAATGTTTACTTTTTTGCGCGGACGAACCTCTTCCGCTTCGGTTTTTTCGGCAGGAGCGGGGGCTTCCTTTTCGGGGGTTACGCCGTTTCGCTCGTTTTCGATTGCCGCTATGATTTTTTCTTCAATTTCCTTTGAGAGCTCTGCGTTATCAAGGAAGAGCTGTTTTACATTGTCTCTGCCCTGACCGATTCTCGTCTCCCCATAATAGAACCAGGCGCCGCTTCTGCGCAAAACCTCATACTTAACGCCGAGGTCTACAAGCTCACCCTCACGGGAGATGCCCTTGCCGTACATAATATCGAATTCAGCCTCACGGAAAGGCGGAGCTACCTTGTTTTTAACGATTTTGGCTCTTGTATGTGAACCAATCATTTCGCCGTTTACCTTGATGGTTTCAACCCTTCTTACATCAATGCGGACGCTCGAATAATATTTAAGCGCTCTGCCGCCGGTGGTGGTTTCGCTTGAGCCGTAGATAACGCCGATTTTATCGCGCAACTGGTTGATAAAGATGGCAACGCAGTTTGATTTTGAAATTACGCCGGCAAGCTTGCGAAGACCCTGCGACATAAGGCGGGCATGAAGACCTACATGGTTATCCCCCATATCTCCCTCGATTTCAGCCTTGGGAACAAGGGCGGCAACCGAGTCTACTACAACTACATCTATTGCGCCCGAGCGAACAAGCGCCTCGGTGATTTCGAGAGCCTGCTCACCGGTATCGGGTTGAGAAACGAGGAGCTCATCAATATCCACGCCGAGATTTTTGGCATAAACGGGGTCGAGCGCGTGCTCAACGTCAATAAACGCCGCATTGCCGCCTGCCTTTTGGGCTTCGGCAACTACGTGGAGGGCAACGGTGGTTTTACCCGAGGATTCCGGACCGTAAATCTCAACAATTCTTCCTCTTGGAACGCCGCCTATACCGAGCGCCAAATCGAGCGAAACGCTTCCGGTGTGGATATGGTCAACCGCCATACCGTAGTTTTCGCCGAGTCTCATAACCGCACCCTTGCCGAACTGTTTCTCAATCTGACCGAGTGCCGTTTCTAATGCTTTTACCTTATCGTCTGCCATAGTAAAGACCTTCTTTCTTTTTATTATGACTTCATTATAAATTATTCAGAGTCCCATAAACGACCCTTTGAATTCCGTTTAAATCTTCCCGTGTTTTAATATCCGAAAAGCCCGCCGCCTGCATAATTTCGGTAACTGCCGCCGCCTGCTTAAAGCCGACCTCAAAGGCAAGATAACCGCCCTTTTTAAGATACTGCTTATAGTTTTCGGCTATAAAGCGGTAGAACATCAAACCGTCCTCCCCGCCGTAAAGCGCCGTATCGGGCTCGAAGGTGGCTTCGGGGTTTACCTCCTCCATTTCGTCCGCCGCAATATAAGGCGGATTGGAAACTATCAAATCATAGCTTTTATCGGGCGTAAAACAGAAAATATCTTCCTTTAATGCTGTTACATTCGCGCCGTTTTTCTTTATGTTTTTTTCGAGATAAGCGAAGGCTTCATCGTATTTTTCCACCGCCCACACTTCGGAATCCGAATTCTTCGCAATCGCAACGGCTATACAGCCGCTTCCCGAGCACAAATCGAGAACCTGCGGTTTTTCGCGACCCTTTATAAGCTCGAGGGAAGCATCTACCAAAACCTCGGTATCGGCGCGGGGGGTGAGTACGCCGTCTCCCACAAAAAACTCGAGGCCGTAAAAGGACCAGCAACCGAGTATATACTGAAGCGGATAGCGGTTTTTGCGGCGGTTTAAAATATCATTATAAACCGTTTGCTGTAAGGGAGTTAATTGGTCGTTATATTGTGTAATTATTTGCGAGTTTGAAAGGTTTGTTACGTGGCGGATAATCTGCCTTGCTTCAAAGCCGTATTCTTCAATGCCTGCCTCCTCGAGCACCTTTTTGGCGTTTTGATAGGCGGCGAAAATTGTCATTTTTACCATTTTGCGTCCTCTGCGTTTTCGGGAATTACCGCCTGCATCGAAGCAATGGCAATTTCTATCATACTGTCGTCCGGCTCCTTGGTGGTGATATGCTGAAGCCATACACCGGGCGCCGAAATTATGCGGGTAAAAAGGTTATCGTGTCTGCCGCAGACCTTTATAAGCTCGTAGCCCAATCCGCAAATGACCGGAATAAGCAAAATTTTGATTGCAACCCACAAAATCGTGATTTCGCGAAGCGAGGGGAACAAAAAGGTAATAAGGAAGGAAACAATAATGCTTACAAGAAGCATAAGTATTAAAAACGAAGTTCCGCATCTGGGGTGAAAACGCTTTTGCTTTCTTACGTTTTCAACCGTAAGCTCTTCGCCTGCCTCATAGCAGAAAATGGTTTTATGCTCTGCGCCGTGGTAGGAGAAAACGCGTTTTATATCCTTTTCGAGGGAAACAAGCGCCATATACGCCACGAGAATCAATACCTTGATGATACCCTCGATTAAAGGGGCAAGTCCGCTCACCGCCGAGCCGAAAAGATGCTCGAGCAAATCGAATGCAAGGGCGGGCAGATAAACGAAAAGAAATACCGAGAGAATTACCGCCAGCACGGTGGCAACTATCATAACTATCGCCATAAAGGTTGATTCTTTTTTCTTATCCTCATCGGTTTTTTCCTTTGCCTTATCCTCCTCGGTATCGGCAAAGCCGGATTTTTCCGCCGAAATGGAAAGCGCCTTATAGCCCTGTATTAAAGATTCGATAAAGTTTACAACGCCGCGGATTACCGGAAGCTTTAAAAACTTGAATTTTTTTGTTATCGAACTAAACTGAAGGAATGAAAGGTCGATGTTGCCGTCCGGCAGTCTTACGGCGAGAGCCGTTTTTTCGGGGCCCCTCATCATTACCCCCTCAATCAGCGCCTGACCGCCAATTGATGTAAAATTGCAACTGTTTTGTTTAGCCATTTAATGTACCGTCCTTTTGGGTTTCTTCGGGGGACACCTCAATCGGTGCCTGCTCTTCTTCTATATTCTCATACAGCGGCAGGGCAACCGTTACGGTTGTGCCGACCCCCTCGGTGCTTTCGATAAAGAGAAGACCGCTATGCTGAAGAATGATTTCATCGGCAACCGCAAGACCTATTCCCGAGCCGCGCACCGTTTTATTTGATTTGAAGAATTTTTCCTTAACGCGGTCAATATCCTGCGCCGGAATACCAACGCCGGTATCCTGCACGATGATACGCACGCAACCGTCCGACTCGGTCTGCTCGATAATAACCTGACCGCCCGATTCGGTATACTTAACCGCATTGTCAACTATATTGATAAAAACCTGCTTTAAGCGGTTTTTGTCGCCCATAATTATACTGTCTGCCTTGGGGGGATAGAAATTAAGGGAAATATTCTGCTGAACTGCCAGCTCCTTATACATATCCACCGTTTCGCAGAGTATCGGAGTTACGGCAAGGGGCTCTAAACTCATTGTCATTCTGCCGCCCTGCATACGGGAGAAATCAAGCAGCTCTTCAACGAGATTGGAAAGTCTTTCCGATTCGGTAAGAACAACATCGAGTCCCTTTGCAACTACCTCTTCATCTGTGCCTATCGACATCTTCGCCGTTTCACCCCAGCCGCGGATTGCGGTAAGCGGAGTTCGCAGTTCGTGAGACACCGATGAAATAAAATCGTTTTTCATGGTATCGGCTTGTTTGAGCTCGTTTGCCATATAGTTTATCGAATCGCAGAGCTCGCCGATTTCGTTATCCTTTTTTATATCAATAAATGTGGCGAAATCGCCCATCGCTATCTTTCTTGCCGCATTGCTTACCTGCCTTATCGGGCGGACTATCGACCTTACGAAAAGTCTTCCCGAAAACGCCGTAATTGCGATTATGAGAATGCCCACCCCGATAATTATAAGGCGGAAGGTAAGAACCGACGAATTCATCTGCTCTAAAGATACTATCCACCGAACTGCACCGTTTGAACCGCTGCCGTAATCGGCAAGCAAACTCGTATAGCAGAGTATCGGCTCACCGTAGGAGGTTTCGGTTTCAAAATATGCCGAACCCGAGGAGCTCTCCAGCGCCGCCGTATAATCGGGCATCTGGGTTTCTGTTGGTAAAAAGCCGTTGGTTGAAATGAGAACCGTTCCTTTATTATCAAGCAGCTCTATTTCGAGCTTATCCTTATATGCGAAGTTTTCGGCGTAATCCCTTGCCGTAGCATAATAGCTTTCGGGACTAACCATGGAAAGTGTTGAAAAATCCTGCGAATATTCGATTGCCTTTGCCTTTACGCGGTCAAGATAAATCACCCGGATAAGGGAACACAAAACTGTGCCGATGACTACTACGAGAGCCGCCGTTACAAGTAAAATATTCATCATCCACTGGGTTGCTATGCTTCGAAATTTGAATCGGTTGTCCGTAATAATCACCTGCCCTTCCGAAAAGTTTTAATTTACGGATTTGTTACTCACTTGTAGCCCATACCCCCGTTACGAGGTGCTTGGGGTCGCCGGGGCGGTCTTCTATCTTCATACGCAAACGCCTGATATTTACGTCAACTATTTTTTCTTCACCGAAATAGGCAACTCCCCACACCTTATTGAGAATATCGGTACGGTCTATTGCAACATCGGGGTTTTGGAAGAAATATTCCATCAGCTGGAACTCAACCTGTGTAAGCTCGATATTTTTGCCGTTTTTGGTAAGTGTTCTGCGGCGGATATTGAGAACAAACTCGCCGAGATAAATTTCGTTTTTCGCCTGCGGACGTGATGCACCGCCCTGCAGCTCAACCCTGCGGTAGAGCGAATCCACACGTGCGAGCAGCTCGGTGGGGCTGAAGGGTTTTGTAATATAATCGTCCGCCCCTATCATCAAACCGCTGATTTTATCCATTTCCTGGGTTCTGGCGGTAAGCATTATTATTCCTATTGTTTTGGAACGCTCGCGCAACTTTTTGCAGAGGGTAAAACCGTCCATTCCCGGCATTGAAATATCCAAAAGGGCAATATCAAAGCCCTCATCATCGGTATCGTAAATTTCGAGAGCCTCTTCGCCCGAGCCCGCCTCGGTTATGGAATAGCCCACCCTTTTAAGGTTTATCGCCTCAAACTCTCTTATTGCGGCTTCGTCTTCAACTATGAGTATTCGTTTCATTTTTACTCACCTATTTTCCAAGTATTTTAAAATAATTTCTGAATTCTTCGAATGTTACCGCCTGCTCGCCGCCCTGACCGGTACAGCTTGCAAGATAATAAAGCTCGCCCGTTCTGCCGATTTCGGCGGCACCGGGTATTGCGGCGGCATCGGGAGCAGAGTTTTCGGTTACCGGCAGGGCTTGGATTTTAACCAGCACCTCTCCCGAATTTCCGGTAGCTTCATCAATTTTCAGTATCGTGCGGATACGGTTGGCGGTATCTCTTATAACCGTAACCTTGCCCTCCCATTTTTCGGGGATTTGCACGAAATAACCGTCTCCGTAGTTCATAAACGCCGACATTTTCGCCTTCAGATTACCGCCCTCTATTACACACCAATCGGTGCGGTAGACGTTATCGTTACTGTCGGGAGCCTGGGTGATGAGGGTCATCATCGGGATTTCGCAAACACCGTCAGCATCTATATCCCTTACCGCGGCGGCAGAGGAACGGAATGTATCCGCCATTTCGAGGTTTTCGTTTACGAGGGCATTTACCATACCGCCGTTTTTAATTTCGAGCACCTCGGTAATTACGCCCGCGCCCTTAATGGCATCAACATAAACTGCCGTATTGCCGTTTGGCAGACGGGAAACAACGGGAGAAGAATATGCCGTAATGCTCGGGTCGAGCGGAACAGAGCCTAAAAGCTGTGTACCGTTATCGGTAAGAGAAATAAGCTTTGCAACGGCGGCGGATTCCTTTGAATCGAGGTTTACAAGGAAAATTTCCGATTTGCCGTCTCCGGTTAAATCACTGCATACAAAATCATTGTAGCTTTCGCTGATTCTTTGCAGGAATGAGCCCTTTTGTATCGAATAAACACCGAGGGTTTTTTCGAGGTTTCCGTAAACCGACCAGCCTACGAGGATTTCCATTTTACCGTCAGCGTCCATATCCTTAAACTGCACCGATTCTACACCTGTGGCAACGCATTTGAATTCGCCGCTTACAGCCCACTTTTCCTCATTTTTCTCTATGAGGAGAATGTGCATTGTAACGGCGCCGTCCTTAACCGTGCTGTAAAAGGCAACCGCCTCATCTGTTCCGTCAGAATTAAGGTCTTTATTTATAATCGCAGAGCGGTAATCGCCGCTTACGGGATATTTAAGGGTGTATTTTTCCGAGACATAGGAATTGAGCGCCTGCTGGATATTATAAAGCTCGCCCGAGGGTCTCGGAGGGGAAAGCAGAGAATCGGTATCGCCGCCTACAAAGGAGCATCCGCAAAGCAGAATACAAACTGCAACAAGCATTGCGGCAATTCTTAAAAATTTTCCGAGCATACACTCACCTCCCGATATTTTTAGTCATTATAGATTATAACACAACGGCGGCCAAAAATAAAGTATAATTTAT
>JAGHTJ010000057.1 GCA_018065375.1 Candidatus Equinaster intestinalis
CTGTCTTTGATATAATCGGCAACAAGTTTATTTTTAACAAATCCGAAATAAACCCGTTCAAAACTCTTTAAAAGATTATTATTTATGCAATATTTAATGTATTCCAAAAGGGAAATCGGTATATCATTAAAATATGTTTCCTCAAAAATCAATACTTCAAGTTCCGGTTTTCCCGATAGATATTTAAATACTATATCCTTGTCGGAATCTTCGTCTATTTCCCGAAAATTAAATATGATATGACTGCATATTTGAGACGACTGCGGAACTACGGCGGCTATATAATCACTTGTAAGTGCGTGAGGGAAATTATCAATAATCCATAATAAAATTCTGAGACCTAATGTCTTGTTTACGGAATATATTTTCGGTATAACATCCATTATACAGTCGCATTCGTTTTTTGTGAAATTATTTCTTACTTCGCTGAATCGGTCAAATATTGCATCACCTATACGGTATTCTCCGTGGGGCACCCTATATCTGCTTTCTATACTTTCATCTATCACATTGTTTTTCATATAAGTCTGACAGGTGTGTGAAGGGTAAAACGAACCGGATTGCTCGGTGCTTTCATATCCGCTGTCGCTATCATCATCGGTATCTTCGTTTGCTTCCTCGACTGCTTCCAAAAATTCGTCTTCATCGGAATAATCATCAAGGTCAAGACCTAATTTGTCCGCGGTGTCGGTATAGATATCTTTCCAATCATCATCTTCATATGCATCATCCGAAAAAGAATTGTAGTCATCATGGGTTCCCATAATCCTCTCAAAGTCATCTTCTTCATTTAAGTATTCTCCAAAATCAACATCGCCATCACCGTCCAAGTCTCCGAGACCGCCGGTTAAAAATCCATAATCTTCATCATTAAACATATAAAACCCTCCTAATCATTGTGTGCATTGAAATAATCTTCTGCATCTTCAAAATCGAAAAAATCTTCATAATGGTCATCGTAAAAATCTTCCGCAAATTTATAGTCCTTTACGTTATACTCATCGTAGTCATCATCATTACTGCGAGATTTATAGGAATAAGATTTGCTTTTGTAGGTTGAAGAACTGCTTGAACTGTAAGAAGGTTGACTGCTTGCTGAACTGTCGGAATGTTGTGCCTTAGATTCCTCGACCAATTTATCAAAAAACTCTTTATATTCGGCTCTCGATTTTTCAATGAAAGCATTTATTTTATCGAGCCTTTCTTTTGTTTGATATTCAAACTTTAAATCGTCTATAAGCATATAAGCACCGCTGCTGCCGCCTTCGTAAGAAATATGTGCTTCACAAAGTTTGATTAAATCATCGGTATCTTTATAGTCGTATTCGGCTATTTTTTCAAGTTCTGTTTTTGCCGCCTTATAAGAATCGTTATCAATTAAATGTAAAGCGTTGTTGTATGCATCTTCGGTATACTTATTTTGTAAGAATGCAGAGCCGGCAGATAATAACACTATAAATATAATTACCGCCAAAATTATTATCATCATTTTCTTTTTGCTTGTCATTTTTATCCCTCCGAATTTCCTATTGCAAATTCATTATATGCCTTTCATAGTCCGAAAAAGCGGACTTTGAAATTATTTTTTTACAAAATAGCGATTTATATTTGACACTTTTTCAATAAGGAATATAAATTAATAAACCTTATTTGAAAGGGGTGAGTAACATGAAAACACATTCGGCGGGAGGAAATCGCATCTATTATATCGAGTCCTTAAAATTCATTAAAAACGAATCTGTTTTGCTTTTGTTAAATGAACCATATTCTTTTAAAAACGAATACGGTTGTGTTGTTTTTAGCGGATTTATGATGTTGAAAAATGAAAGCATTCCGTTTTTTATTGACAGTGGACTACAA
>JAGHTJ010000164.1 GCA_018065375.1 Candidatus Equinaster intestinalis
CCCAGATTGTTCGCCAAGTGCTTTGCGATATAGGTTACGATAGCGCCGAGTCGGGCTTTAACGGTAAAACCTGCGCGGTTGTAAACTCTATTGATAAGCAGTCTACCGATATAGCTATGGGCGTTGATAAATCGCTTGAGCTTAAGGGTGGGGAAGAGGACGAGTTCAACCTTAACGGTGCAGGCGACCAGGGTATGATGTTCGGCTATGCCTGCGATGAAACTCCCGAGCTTATGCCTCTGCCGATTTCACTTGCTCATAAAATGGCGATGCAGCTGACAAAAGTCAGAAAATCGGGCGAGATAGGTTACTTAAGACCGGACGGCAAAACTCAGGTAACCGTTGAATATAACGACGGTGTACCTACCCGAGTTGATGCGGTTGTTGTTTCGAGCCAGCATATGCCCGATGCAGACCTTGAAACATTGCGTGCGGACATTCTCGAAAAGGTTATTAAACCCGTAATTCCCGCAAATCTCCTTGATAATAACACCAAATTTTATATTAACCCCACAGGCCGCTTTGTTATAGGCGGACCCGAGGGTGATACAGGTCTTACCGGCAGAAAGATAATCGTTGATACCTATGGCGGTATGGCTCGCCACGGCGGCGGTGCTTTCTCTGGCAAGGACCCCACAAAGGTTGACCGCAGCGCAACCTATGCCGCCCGCTATGTTGCCAAAAATATCGTAGCGGCAGGCATTGCCAAAAAATGCGAGGTGCAAATTGCCTATGCAATAGGTGTTGCAAAGCCCGTTTCGGTAATGGTTGATACTTTCGGTACGGGTAAATACGACGATGAAAAAATTGCCGATGCCGTAAATAAAGTTTTCGATTTGCGCCCGGCGGCAATTATCAAAAATCTTGATTTGCGCAAGCCCATTTATCGCAAAACCTCGGCATACGGTCATATGGGCAGAACCGATGTTGATTTTTCCTGGGAAAAGACCGATAAAACCGAGGCTTTGAAGCAGGCACTCAATGCATAAATCAAAATAAACTGCAAACAGACAGCGTATTTATTTGCGCTGTCTGTTTTTTTATGTATTTTTATTATTTATATATAAAAAAGTGTTGCATTTATGAAAAAATTATGCTAAAATTACACTGTACATTTATAAGTGGGAAAATGTTTGCTTATTTATGTAATACTAATTTTCCGGAATGGAGAGATGTTATGAAAAAGTTGGCTAAAAAAATGCTGGCATTGGCGCTTACCGTAGCTTTGCTTGTTACCGTAAGTGCGATAACCTCATCTGCTGCTTCCAGCGATTGGATTAATGCCGAAACAGGCAAGGTTCTTGCCGTAGGCGATGTTATTGAAGCCGGCAAAAGCATTAAAAATGTCAAGTACGACGGTGTTTCCGTTAAAGACTCTGCTTGTCTGTTCTACTTTAAGTGGCCGGACGGCTCTGTAGGCGGAAATACTACTACAAACGGTACTTATGCGAGCAAGACTCACGGTCTCAAGGTTGTTGAAAACAGCGACGGTACATCACCGAGGCTTGTGTTGGCTTTCATTTATACCATTAAGTTCAATACCAATGGCGGTACTCTTTCGAGCGATACACCCGTAAAGGTTTGCGCTACCGATGCTTACGGAACATTGCCTACCGCTTCTAAGGCAGGCTTCAATTTCCTCGGTTGGAGAGACCCCGACGGTAATATGGTAACCTCTTCCTCCAAAACTCCTAAATATCAGTGGGGCACACTTACCCTTACCGCTGTTTGGGAAGAAATAAAGGCAGTTTCTGCAGACTGGGTTATTGATTCTACCGGCGATGCGATTAAAGAGGGCGATATAATTCCTGCAAACACCGCTATTAAAAATAAGAATTATGCGGGCAACGATGCAGATTGCAAGTTCATCCTTGCAGGAACTGAAACTGCTCCTACATCGGGCAAGTTCACATCAACTCTTCACAGCGTAAAGGTTCTTGCGGTTTCTCCGAAGCTCAGCCTTGCTTATCACTATGAAATTCAGTTTGACCCCGGTGAAGGTCAGATGACCTCTACTACTCCGGTATATGTAACCGGCGGTACGGCGTTCGGCGTATTGCCCACACCTGTTCGCAACGGTTATGTATTTAAGAACTGGAAGCTCGATGGCGCTGTCGTTTCCGAAGCTACACTTGCTCCCGCAACCTACAGTAAGGCATTGACCTTAACTGCAACTTGGGAAGAGGCGGCTGCCACAGGTGTTACATGGGAACTCAGCGGCACAGTTCTTACCATTAAAGGTACCGGCACTATGGATAATTACAGCGTTAAGGATGATGGCAGCGGTAACTACATCACAACTGCTCCTTGGGGCGCAAACATCACTGCCGTTGTTATTCAAAGCGGTGTTAAAAATGTAGGTCAGTTCGCTTTCTACGGCTGCTCAAAGATTACATCGGTAACTTTGGCAGATACCGTTAAAACTTTGGGACCTGACTGCTTCCTCGGTACTACCGCACTTACAAGCATTTCAATTCCCGATGGTGTTACCGAAATTCCTTTCTGCGCATTTATGAGCAGCGGAATTAAGTCCATCAATCTTCCTAAGAGTGTTACTCTCGTTTCCGCAAATGCTTTCTCTGACTCGGCTCTTACCGATGTTTTCTATGGCGGTACCGAAGTAAGTCAGGAAAAAATCGAAGTAAAGAACGGTAACGATGCACTTACAAAAGCCGCTTGGCATATTGGTACCGGCGGTTCGACAGGCGACTGCTCTTGGACACTTGTAGGCACCGAGCTTACCATTCAGGGTAAGGGTAAAATGGCTGACTATGAATCCAAAAAGGTTGGCAGCGATATGGTAACCACCGCTCCTTGGGGCACACTTATAACAAAGGTTACCATTAAGTCCGGTGTTAAGAATATAGGCGCTTATGCATTTATCGGCTGTAAAAATCTTGCAGATGTTTCGATTGACGAAACCGTTACCGAAATCGGCGCTTATGCTTTCCAGGATTGCGCATCACTTAAGACCGTCAAGTTACCGAGCGGTCTTACCGAAATTGCCAACTGCGTATTCTACAGATGTACATCTCTTACCGGTCTTACTATACCGAAAAATGTTAAGAAAATCGGTTATGCCGTATTCTATGAATGCCCCTTTACCGATTTCGTTATCCCGGATAATGTTGAAACAGTAGGCGAGTACTTATTCTACAATTGTAAGCAGCTCAAATCTGTTACCATCGGCACCGGTGTTAAAACTATCGGAGATGCCGCATTCCTTCAGTGCAGCGCTCTCGAAAAGATAGTTATTCCTTCAAATGTAACCGCATTTGGTGTTTCCGAGTTTATCGGCTGTACTTCTCTTACCGATGCTACTTTGGGCGACGGTATTGAAAAAATCGGTGCGCGCACCTTCTCCGGCTGCACAAATCTTAAAACAGTTACATTCTCAAAGAATGTTGCAACCATTGATGAGCTTGCTTTTGAAAACTGCTCTAAGCTCGCAACCGTTTACTATGGCGGCGGCGCGGCAGATAAAGCAAAGATAGTAATTGATGCTTCAAATACTGCTCTTGATACTGCCGAGTGGGTACTCGTTGAAAGCGGTACAACAGGCAGCTGCGCTTGGAAACTCGTAGGCACCGAGCTTACCATAAGCGGTAACGGTCCTATGGCTTCCGATTACACCGCTGTTGATGTTGGCGGCGGCAATTGGGGAACTTCGGCTCCCTGGGGCGTTGGTATAACCAAGGTTACTATTGAAAACGGTGTAACCGATATAGCTCCCTTTGCTTTCTACGGCTGTGATAAGCTCGAAAGCGTTTCAATGGCAAACAGCGTTACCGAAATCGGTCAGTGCGCTTTCCTTTATACATTTAATTTGGAAGAATTAAAGTGCTCAAAGAATCTTGATACCATCGGAAGCTCTGCATTTTATGCCTCTGGTATTCAAAAGATTTATCTCCCCGTAGCTCTTAAGAATGTTGCATCTTATGCATTTTACGGCTCCGCTCTCGGAGATGTTGAGTACACGGGTACTGCGGCTGACAAAGCGCTTATCAGCATTGGTGATGATAATGATGAACTTACCGCTGCTAAATGGGTTTATGTTTCCCCCGTACAGTGCGGTGATGTAAATGGCGACGATTCTATCGACGGACTCGATGTTATCAGACTCACCAATTATCTCGCTAACTACAATTATAGTACCAAAACTTCAACATACGAAATTACCGATGGCGCTGATGCTGACGGTAACGGCGTTATCGATGGCTTTGATGTTATAAGACTCAAGAATTATCTTGCAAATTATAATTATGAAACTAAAACTTCAACTGTAGTTTTGGGTAAATAATTGAGGAGGTTAAAACTATATGAAAAAGGCTTTATCGATTGTCCTGTGCATAATGCTCTTGGCTTCATGCTTTGTGCAGTCAATAGCAGTTTTTGCCGCAGGTACACCGAAAATCACCTGCCAGGATGTAACCTGCAACCCCGGTGATGTAATCACTGTTTCGGTTGATGTTACAAACAACCCCGGCTTTATGTATCTCGAGATGTCTCCCGATTTCCCCGAGGAGCTTACATTCAGTAAGTTTACCAACGGCAAACTCGTTACTGATTTCACCCCGGGAACTCAGCAGTATATCTGGCTTTCTTCAAGTGATGTTACTGCAGACGGTAATCTCGGCACTATCGAATTTACCGTACCCGATAACACACCGGTAGGTGAATATAAGGTAGGCTTCATCCTCCGTACCTGCGGAAATGCTGCTGAAAAGAAAGTAGATATGCAGGTAGTTGAGGGAACTGTTAAGGTTACAGAGCCCGTAGCAGAGGTTTACAATGTTGCGGCTTCTAACCCCATGATTCCGCTTTACGAAGGCAAAAAGATTAAACTCGATATGCTCAGCATCGAAGTAAACAGTGCTGCAAAATCGGGTAAAGAACTTACCTGGACTAAAGTTGAGGGCGACTCCGCCGGTGTTGACGGTAACTACCTTTTAGGTAAAAAAGTAGGCAACACTGTATTTAATGTATCTGACGGTGCTAACACTCAAAAAGTTCTTGTAATAGTTAACGCAAAGGGCAATAAGGATTTTGCTCTTGTTAACCTCGATTTTTCTAAAGACGGTACATTTAATGCAGAAGATTGGTTGCAGGGTTATGCCAAAGTAGGCTCCGGCACTTCCGGAGATGCGAACGCCATGCTCACCGGTAAATACACCAGAGTTGAAGATGCTAATCGCTTTTTAACCGTTAAAGAGGTTGTAACCGATAAGGGCACAACTAAAGCTCTCTATTTCCCGGCAGCCGGTTCTCACGGTGAAACTTATGCGGCAATTTATAAAAACGAAATGCTGAATAATTTCGCAAATTATAAAATTGTTGCCAAGGTTTCCAACCAGAATGTAATTAAATCTTATAAAAACAGTATGTCTGCGGCGCCCGGTATCTTGGCGAGAGTTAACGGCAACTTCAATGCCAAAGTTGGCGACTATATCTTCACCGAAACCAAGTCTATCGCTTTCCGTTTCCCGAACTACGGTGCTTTGGGCTTCTACGGTTTAGCTACTTATGACTTGGCAAAGAACACTTCAGCCCTCGGCTATGTAAATGTTCCTTTGTGGGGCGCCATTAATTCCGACGATTCAAAACAGTATACATATTTTACTACCGGTACCGCTACCGATTACTATCGTCCGAGCAATATCGGCGATGTTAACCCCAACCAGTATGTTCCGGATAATCCGAAGCTTTTCTATCCGGATGCTGCAGCTGCCGAAGCACTCACTGTTAAAACAGTTGAGCTTGAGCTCGGCGCGAGCTATGCTGTTAAGTATGCTCTTAACGGAAACCTCATCTTTGATATGGGCCCCGATAATCAGGATATCAACAGAGTCACCATTAAAACCGGTGATGCTGACTGGAACGGTGCTTATTTAGGCACTTCCACTACTGCTAATAATTACGATAATATGTGGAAGCAGAATATTTCCGGTAAAACTGCTGACGGTGCAACAAAGGGTACAATCGGTCTTATCAATAACATCGGTAACAATTATTACATTTACAGCATAGTTGTTATTCCGCTTGATTTTGACAGCTCCAAGCTCCCGGCAATGACAAATATTGACGGAACTAAGGTAACCGCAGTTCCCGTAAACCATAGAATTAACCTTTCCGAAATTGATTCCGCAGTTACATGGACCGATGTAAGAACTGATGCTTACGAGGTTAAAAACGGCGTTATGATGGCATATTCCGGCGCCGGCACAAAGGTTAAGGTTGCAGGTACAAAGTCTTCTGCTCCCTTTACTGCCGATGTAAGCATACTTGCCTTTGACGGTTACACCGATCTTGATGCAACACAGTTTGCAGATGAGGCTATGACTGTTAAGCCGCAAAATACCGCTAATACCGATTATCAGGTAAAGATTTCCCGCAGCTTCGCGGTAGTTGACGGTACACTTAAGGTTACCGCTAACGGTCAGACCACCACACTCCATACCGACATTGGTGACGGCTGCACCTATGCATTCAACACCGCTCTCGCTGATAAGATGGTACTTACCGCTGAGTATATTTCTTATGAAGATGCGATTACATCTCTTACAGTTCTTCAGGCTTGGGCAAGAGAAGCTACCGATAAGGTAACCGATGCTATCCGCTTCCAGAACAAGATTCCCGCACTCGTTAAGAAGAACAACACAATCGGTTTTGTAACCGATAAGATTGAGGTTGACGGTAAGGAGGTTACCCTCCAGAATGTTGGCGCTCTCGTTATCCCCGAGGCTTTGCTTGGCAAGGAAGAACTCAAGGTTCCTGATAATCAGCTTGATTCCTTTGATCCTGTTAACAGCGCTCTTGTTTGGGTAAACGGTCAAAAGGCTGCAAACATTCCGATTACCAAGCTCAGCACTGCAAATGAGTCTTACTCAGAAGCTTATGTAACTATTGCAGACCTTAAGACAATTAAGGGTATTGATGCTAAGGATGTTGAGCTTACAACCGTATGCTATGTTCAGTATGTTGACGGAGAGGGTAATATGGGCTATATCTACAGCAAGCCTTATACCAAGAGCTTTAATGATGTAGGCGCAGCTGCTTATCCGTTCGATGAGAACTCTGCCGACCTCGAAAAGCTTATTATCAAGAAGGGTACCGACCACGACCTTGATACTTCGGCTTCAACTAACGATTTGAACTATGCACTTAATCAAGATATAACCTTCACCTGCGAAGTTGACGGTACTTATACCGTTTATTGGGAACTCTTTAAGGATAATGCAAAAGCAAATGTAATCTCCGGCGAAACCTATAAGGAAGCCGATAAGACCAACTGCATCAACTATCCTGTTAAGACAGGCTCCTCAAGAACAAAGGCAACCGTTACTACTCAGATGAAGACCCCCGGCACCGTAAGATGCGTATTCACCATCAAGAAGGCAGACGGAACAGTTGTTAAGTATCAGGGCGGAGACGCAAGAATGGTTGTTGTTGCCGCTGCCGATTATGAAAACATCGTTCAGCCGCTTGAAGTAAATGTAGGTAAGCCCACATCTTACAAGAGCTCTACCGGCGCAACAGTTAATATGACTACCGATGAGTTCATCGACTCTATGCGCACTACATTTGATGCTCAGGTAAACGCTGTTGGTGGTACACTTGATAACAATTCCACTGCAATTGCTGACTTTATCAGCTCTGCAACAGTTGGCTCTACAAAGACCATCGGCTCTGTTATGAAGCTTGAATGCACAAAGGTTGCAACCGGCTATAAGCTCTTTGCGTTTACAATCGCAACCGATTCTTCAGTTGGCATTAATTACACAAGCAGTGATTATAACAAGCGTCCTGCAACCGGCGTATTCAAGATTCCTACAAGCAGCATTACCGGTGTTTCGGGTTACTATTCAAGCTGGGGCGGTTTTGTAAGCGGAACTACCGATGTTGCAAACAGCCAGATACCCAGCAACTTAACCACCAACACAACTCCGATTTGGGTTGCTTCTGATCCTAACGGCGTTAACCCCAAGGGCTCTAACCCCGGTTATCAGGGACTTCTTGATAATGCAGAAAAGAGTGTTACCGATCCTACCAAGAGCTATGCTTACGGTATGATTTTCCGCGATTATCTCGGCTTGCAGATCGGTAAACGCCTGTATAAGTACATTGTAGGCTCTGCGCCCACTCAAGTTTGCGTAACCGGTACTTCACAGGGCGGCTTCCAGTCTTATCTCGTTAATGCTCTTGATAAGTCGGTTAACTGCATTTCTACCGATGTTGCATGGATGTGCTCTGTAGGTCAGGAAACAACCGATAATATACTTTCGCAGAAGATGCCTTGCGGCGTTGGTACACGCTATTTCAGCTCTGTAAGCGCAGCGCAGTATATTGCAAAGACAATTAACGACCGTCCTTCCGGCTATACATTTAAGATTGCAGGCAGCTTTGGTGATGAAACAGCTCCGATAAGCGGCGTAATTGCACTTTACAATGCGTTTAAGAATTGTAACTGCCGCAAACAGCTTGCAATTTCGCAGTTCAAGGGACACTCTGCTTATCCCTTCAGCTGGAGCACTACATCATATGTAACTCAAATTAAGAATTTCTGATTTTAGGAGGATAAATAAATGAAGAAATATGAAACTCCCGAAATGAGAGTAGAAACCATCGAAACCAAGGATGTTATTGCTGTTACCTATACCGAGGGCGGCGATAACGAAACCAACTGGCTCACCGGTTGGGCTTCCGCTCTTAATCAACTGGGTTAAGCAATAATAAAAAACTCCCGTGCCCAAGCACGGGAGTTTTTTAATTTATCTTAAATTGAATTGAACATCAGTCCGCAGGATGATTATATTGAAAAAACCACTTGCCAAAGCAAGTGGTTTTTTCTGGTCCGAGTGACTAGAGTCGAACTAGCGGCCTCTTGAACCCCATTCAAGCGCTCATACCAAACTGAGCTACACCCGGATAACGATAATATGATATCACTTTGTGCGGCAAAAATCAAGTGTAAATTTCAAAAAACTTATTATATTGCAAATTTTATTTTCATATTATTATTGAGTCTATCTGGTAACGGAGAAATATTATGAAAATTTTTGAGATTGTTTTGATTATATTCGCGGTAATTTATTTGGGATTTCTGCTCTGTTTTTTAAGTAAGGTGGAAAAACCGATTAAATTTTTCTTTTTGAAACTTATAGTTTCGCTCATTATTTTTGCGATAATCAACCTTACATCTTTTGTAAGCGGTGTTCATATTCCGGTAAATTACGGTACCGTAATCGGTACTTCGGTGTGCGGTGTACCGTTTTTGGGCGGTGTTTTTATAATTAACCGTATTTTTTCTCTTTAATTTGAGTCTATGATATGTTAAAAT
The DNA here is from genome assembly GCA_018065375.1 of Candidatus Equinaster intestinalis. Next base: position 9,338 of record JAGHTJ010000164.1, read on the forward strand.
ACAGTTGAGGTGAGGCGAATGCTAAAGCTTATTATCGGCAGAGCCGGTACGGGCAAAACCTATACTGTGTTCGAAAGAATCAAAAAAGATGTGATTTCCGGTAAAAAGGTAGTTTTGCTTGTTCCTGAGCAGTTTACATTTGAATGTGAGCGCACCCTTTTGCATACCTTGGGTGATAAGGCATCTACCAATGCGCAGGTGCTCAGCTTCACGCGCCTTTATGATGAGGTTGCCCGCAAGGTTGGCGGCAGGGTTGCCGATATGATAACAGAAAGCGACCGCGCCATACTTATGGGACAGGCCTTAAAAGCTTCTGCTCCGAATTTACAACTTTGGGGTAAATATGCCGCATCGTCCCGCTTTTCAAAAACTCTGCTTTCGGCTGTAAATGAGCTTAAAGCTGCCGCCGTTTCAAGCAAACAGCTTCTTGATGCTGCAAAGGATAAACAGGGCTACTTTGCGGCAAAGCTTAACGATCTCGCAACTGTTTACGGCGCTTATAACGCCATGCTCGGAGAGCGCTTTATTGACCCTCACGATAATATGGACAGGCTCGCCGACCACTTACTCGAATATAAATTTTTTGAGGGTAAAACGGTTTATGTGGATTCCTTTAAGAACTTTTCGGGCCAACAGTATAAAATTGTGGAAAGGCTTATTAACCAAGCCGACTCCGTAACCTTTTGCTTTACAACTCCCGATGTTGATATTAAGCCTAAGAATGAGGAAAAAATCGATATTTTCAAATGCGTTCGCGAAACCGTAAAGCGCATTTACGACATTGCCCAAAATAACGGCAAGCACTTCGAAACTCCCGAATGCTTAACCGAATTTCATTTTAAGAATGAATCTCTTAAAGATATTGAGAGTATTTTTTCCGATTTTCATAAAATGCCCAATGAAACTTTGGAAAATGTAAATATTTGCTGCTGCGATACGGTCTACGATGAGGCGGAGTTTGCCGCCCGCACAATACGCCGCCTTGTAAGAACCGAGGGCTACCGCTACCGCGATTTTGTAATAATTGCGCGCGATGCCGAAAAATACCGTACAGCCGTTCAAACCGCATGCCGCAAAAACGGTGTTTTCTGCTTTTTCGATAAGCGCCAAAGCATAGAAAAAATGCCATTTACCGTGCTTATCTCGGGCTACTTAAAACTGCTTAACGGTTATAAAACCGAAGTGATTTTCGAAACACTGAGAACAAATCTCGGTGTTTTAAGCGAGCAAGAAATCTACGAGCTCGAAAACTATACTTATGTTTGGAGTATCGAAGGTTCGGCCTGGCAAAACGAATGGAATATGGGCCCCGACGGTTTCGGTATTCAGGACGATACCGATAAAAAAGAAGCTTCCGCCGAAAAGCTCAGCAAAATTAACGAAAGCCGCCGCAAGATAATCGACTCTGTAGGAAAATTCCGCAGAGCCTTTGCGGGCACTCCCGCAGATATGGCTGTGGCTATTGTAAAGCTTGCCGAGGATTTATGTGTTACCGATAAATTAAAGGCGCTTTACGGCAATGATAACAGCGCCGATGCATCGGAAATTAAACTCGGTTACGATGCGATTATGGATGCGCTTAACGGTATTGTTAAATGTTTGCCCGAAAAAGAGATAACTCAAAAAGAGTTTATTTCAAATTGGCAAACCGCAACCGAGAGCATAACCATAGGCAATATTCCGCAGATGCTCGATGAGGTTACCTTCGGCTCGGCTGACAGAATCAGGCCTTCTCGCCCGCAGATTGCCTTTATACTCGGAGCATATCAGGATGAATTTCCGAAAGCATTAAACGGGAACTGCATTTTTGCCGAGAGCGAAAAAGCGCAGCTGAAAAATGCGGGAATAAACATCTATTCCGATGTTGTTGATGCCGCAATAGATGAGGACTATCTTGTTTACACCTCGCTTTGCTGTGCCGCAGAGAAGCTGTATATTACTTATCCTCAGTTTGTAGGTCTCGGTAACGCCGTTCAGCCATCTTCAATAGTAACAACCATTACCGATAATTTCAAAGATTCCGTTAAAATTCAGTATGAGCCGTCGCCCATGCTGTCGTGCGGGAATATTCCCGAAACAGCCGATACCGCCGTTGCTTTAATGTGCGGAATGTATAACACGAATAGGTCGGCAAGTAAAACCGTTCAAAGTGTTTTAGAAAAGAAAAACGGCATTTCGGTAGAAGATTTTCTGCGTTCATCGGATAAACAAGCAGTTTCCATATCTGCTCAGAATGCCGAAAAACTGTACGGTAAAAAGCTTTCGGTTTCGGCAACAAAGTTTGAAACTTTCCATAGATGTAAGTTCGGCTTTTTCTGCAAGTATGGCTTAAATGCGGCAAAGCTGCAGCCTGCCGACCTCAATGTTTTGCAGAGAGGCACAATGGTGCACTATGTAATGGAGCACCTTATAAAAGATTATAAAAAAGAAATCGGCACTTTTACCCGCGAGCAGACCGATGCGCTTACTGAAAAGTATGTAAATGATTATCTCGCGCAGATCGAAGGTATCGAGAATTTTTTAACCGAGCGTATGAAATATCTTATCGGTAAAATTACTGCGCTTATAAAGGATGTAGCTTTCCATATTGCAAGAGAATTTGCACAAACCGAATTTTCGCCTGATTATTGCGAGCTTTCAATCGGAAAGGACGGTACCGTAAAGCCCAAAGCTTTTGTTGCTGATAACGGTATGGAGCTTAATGTTCAAGGCAGTATCGACCGCGTTGACATATGGAACGGCTATGTAAGGGTAGTAGACTATAAAACGGGCACCAAGAATTTTAAGCTCTCGGATACACTCGTCGGCCTTAATATGCAAATGCTTATTTATCTCTATTCGCTCGTAAGATGTTCCGATGATAAATTTAACGCGCTTAAAAGTGCGGGTGTGCTCTATGTTCCCGCAAAGCGCGAAAAAGACGAAAAATCGCTTGTTATGAACGGTATTATACTCGACGAAGAACAAGTGTATACCGCTATGGAAAAAGAAAATGCAGGCGAATTTATACCTAAATACGAGCTTTACAAAAACTGCAGCTTAAAGAGCACGGGTTATGTGGCGTCAAGTGTTTTTGATACGGTGTTCGATTATACCGAAAAACTGCTTAACGATATGGCGGCTGATATTCTTGACGGCAAAATTGAGGCAATACCCACCGATAGTGAAAAGGATGCATGCAAATACTGCGATTATTATTCGGTATGCTGTATTGAAAACGGAAAGCGCAATAAAGCGCAATCGGTTAAAAATTCCGATGTAATAAGCATTATGAAGGGGGAGAAAACGGATGCCGCAATATGAGCCAAAGGAAAACCAAAAAAAAGCCATTGAAGCGCCGGCAGGCGTGCTTGTAAGTGCGGCGGCAGGCTCAGGTAAAACATGGGTGCTTGTTGAGCGCATTATCGAAAAAATCTGCGGCGATAACCCCATATCTGCCGATAGATTGCTTGTAGTAACCTTTACCAAGGCCGCGGCGAAAGAGATGCAGACCCGTATCGAAAAACGGCTTATCGAAGAATGTAATGCTCACCCCGAAAACAGAAATCTGAAAGAACAGCGCATAAGAATTAAAAATGCAAAGATATGCACTATTGATTCTTTTTGCATTGATTTAGTGCGCGAAAATTTCGATTTGGCGGGCGTTGACCCGGATTTTTCAATAGGGGATGAGGGCGCTGTTTTATCACTCTCACAGCGTGCTTTAACAGAGGTGCTGAATGAGGAATACGAAAACAGTACCGAAGATTTTAAGCTTTTGCTTGACGCTTTAAGCGATGATTTTGACGAAAAAGATTTAACCAAAAATATAGTTTTACTGCAGGAAAAAAGCGAGAATATGCCTTTCCCGAATGAGTTTTTGAAAGAACTGATCGTTAAAGCGGAAAACCCCAACGGCTTTGAAGAGGCAAAAGAGTCACTATTCAAAATAGCAGAAAACGATTTGGAAAGCATTGCGCTTAAACTCCGTCCGTTTTTAGATTTGCTCACCGCCGATTCAAAAGCGGAAGATAAATATTATCCTACTTTCAAGCAGGCATTCGAAGATGTAAATGCAGTTTATGAGACTTCAAAAGCACGCGATTTTGATAATACCGCCGCGCTTATTTCAACATTCTCATTCGAGAACTTAAAGGCGATTAAAAACCCCGATGACCCCGAGCTCATTGCTTCTGCAAAATTTACTCTTGATACTGTAAAAGGTCAGATAGAAAATCTGCAAAAAATCTTTCCGATTAACGTGGAGACCGCCCGCGCCGATTTTGAATACGGCAGCAGGGTAACTGCCTGCCTTGTTAAAATGACACTGAATTTTGCGGAAAAATTCAAGAATCTGCGCCTGCAGAATAATATTCTCACATTTGCCGATACCGAGCACTTGGCGCTCGGGCTCCTTTGCGAGTGTGTAAACGGCGAGATTATACCCAAAGTCTCCGCAAAAGATATTATCGGCAGATTCGATGAGGTTTTGGTTGATGAGTTTCAGGACACAAACGACCTGCAAAATCTGCTCTTTTCCATACTTTCCGATAACGAGAAAAAAATATTCATAGTGGGTGATATTAAGCAGAGTATTTACGGCTTTCGCGGCTCAAATCCCCAGAACTTTTTAAGAAAAAAACAGTATGCCGAAAATTCCGATTGCGAGGAAGAGCTTAAGAATAATCTTAGTCTTATCACCTTGGGCTACAATTTCAGGAGCCGAAAGGGTATATGCGATTTTGTAAACTTTGTTTTCGGCATTATTATGTCGGAGCCATTCAGTTCTATCAATTATTCGGAAGATGATAAGCTGATTTTCGCTAACGAAAATTTTCCCGAAAACCCTGAAAATAATGTAAATATTACTTTTATAAGTAACGATACAAAAGAATCGAACGACACTCTTGATGCCGCCTATATTGCAACATATATAAAGGAGCAAATGGAAAATTCCTTTGTGACCGATAGCGAGACAAAGCAGCTTCGCCGCCCCGTTTATTCCGATTTTGCAATTCTGCTCAGGGAAATGAAAACCAGCGGTCCTGTATATGCTAAAGCGCTGTCGTCTTACGGTATTCCCGTTTCATTCAGTGCCGAGGAGTTTATGCGCCGCATTGAAATCAACACCCTGTTTTCACTTTTATCGGTTATCGAAAACAGCACGAGGGATATCGAGCTTGTGTCTGCCATGATGTCGCCCGTATTTTCCTTTACGGCAGACGAAATTGCCGAAATAAGAGCGGTAAATAAAAAAGTAAATATGTTTACAGCCCTTAATGTTGCCGCGGTGGAAAACCAAAAATGCAAAGCCTTTGCGGAAATCCTGCGTCATTTCAAAATGATGTATATTTCGGTGGGGCTGTCCGAACTTATCGGCAGAATTTTCGATGAAACCGATATGCTCAATATCGTAAGTGTTTTGCCGGATGGCGAAATACGCCGCAAAAATCTCGTTTTGCTTCAGTCAATGGCGAAAGATTATGAAAACAACGGTTTTGTAAAAAGCGTTTCGGCGTTTTACGACTATGTGGACAGACTTGCGAGTGAAAAGCTGAAATCTGCAAAGTCCGTTCAGCAGAACTCGGTGCGCCTTATGACTATGCACGAATCAAAGGGTCTCCAATTCCCGATATGCATTATTGCCAACACAACAAAAAGTTTTAAGAATCCAACGGCTAAAGCTTCCGTAATTTCGGACGACGAAATAGGTGTTGCCCTAAAATTTAACGACGATGAGGCAAAAACCCGCAAAACATTTTTAACCCGCGATATAATAGGCCGCAAAACGGTAAGCAGAGAGCTTGGTGAAGAACTGCGCGTGTTGTATGTTGCATTGACAAGAGCCGAAGAAAAACTTTTGATTTCGGTAACCGAAAAGGATGCCGATGCTTATCTTTCGCAGTTTGCTGTATATAAGCGCCTTAGTGAAAATCTTGCGCATTATAAAAGCTATGCGCCGCCCTTCAAATCGTATGCAGATATGCTGAAACTTGCCCTTATGCTGCAGCCGGATGCCGTTTCCGATAAGTGCGGGCCTATCTTGGACGGCGAAAGCAGGGCAAATGTAAGGTATATTTTAGGCAGTGATATAGAAAAACCTGCAGAAGATATCGCTGAAGAAACCGCTGAGCCTGCAGTTGACGAAGCTTATGCCCACGAAATTGAAAAGGCGCTCGATTACGAATATCCGTTCGGTGCCGTTCGCGAGATTTCCTCAAAAGCCGCTGTTGCTCAGATTGCCCATAAGGCTGAAGAA
>JAGHTJ010000017.1 GCA_018065375.1 Candidatus Equinaster intestinalis
TCGAGGATAAGAAAATCAATGGGAGTCATCGTAGCCATAAGAAGGGATACCGCCTGACGCTGACCTCCCGACAATGCGCCCATTTTCACATTGAGTTTATCCTCAAGACCGAGTCCGAGGGTTAAAAGGCGTTCACGGTATTCGCCGATTTTGCCCTTATTTACGCCAAACTGAAGACCGTAAGGATTACCCTTATTATCAGCGAGCGACATATTTTCGAGTATGGTCATTTCCGGGCAGTTGCCCATGGCGGGATTTTGATAAACTCTACCGATATTCTTATACCTTTTGAATTCGGAAAGGCGGGAAATATCTCTGCCGTCTATCACAACACTGCCGTTATCCAAAGGGATACTGCCGCAGATAATATTAAGCATACTTGTTTTTCCGCTTCCGTTTGAGCCTACTACCGATACAAATTCGCCGGTATTTACGGTGAGATTGAAATTATCGAAAAGGCACATTTCGGTAACGGTTCCGGGATTATAGGTTTTGCAGATATTCTTGAGTTCAAGCATTCTCGCTTACCTCCCCTGCAACTTTTTTCCTCTTTGTAAGATTTTTCACCTTTTCGTTAAAGATGAGAATAAGGGCGAACATAACCGCATTGAGGAGTTTTAAATAGATACCGTTTTTATCAACGAGAACGAGATAATTAAGGCAGAGCGAATAAACGAGCGCGCCTAAAATTACGGCGGTAGTGTCCTTGAAAATCTTTATTCTCGTAAATACGGCAATGCCGATTATAACCGATGCCAGCGCCATTACAACCTTACCGCTTCCGCAGGTATTATCATACTGCATAAAGAGGTTGGCATACATAGCACCCGAAACACTTACAAATCCGTTTGCAAGGGCAAGACCGAGTATTTTATACTTTCCGGTATCCTTGCCGAGTGTTGTAACGAGTATCGGGTTATTGCCGGTTGCCTTAAGCATATATCCGAGCTTGGTTTTAAGGAACAAATCTATTACCAGCTTGAAGAATATAACGAAAAGAACGAGAACGCCGATAATTGCCCAGTCTCTTGCGTCTCCGCTCAATTCCGAGAACAATCCGCCGCCGAAAACTCCATCGAGATTTTTACTTCTGAAGGAGAAAATCGTGGTGGTATTGCCCAAATCGGTGAGAAGCGAGGTAAGAGCGAGAGTGACCGACAAAAGCGCCGTCATAACAATTATACCCGAAAGCAAATCGGAAATTTTAAATTTAACATGAAGTATTCCGGTGACGGTTCCTGCAAGGAGTCCCGACAAAAATGTGATTACAACGGCGATTATCGGTGATATACCGAGGCGCAGCATCAGCAATGTGCAAACTATTCCGCCGAGCGGAAAGGTACCGTCAACCGACAAATCCGCAAAATTGAGTACCGAGTATGAAATATAAACGCCCAGCGCCAATATTGCATAGCAGAGCCCCATTTGAAGACCGTCAACGGTAGTGGATAAAAACAGCATTTTTTAAGACCTCTTAATTATTTTGCAACATCAGTTGCAGTAATGGTAGTGGGAACGGTAAGACCGAGAGAAGCGCATACCGAACTGCTATAGTAGTTTTCGGGCTCGGTGATGGTTGAATAAGGAATATCCTTTACGTCTTTACCGTTTAAAATTTCGGCGGCTGATTTTCCGGCAAGCTTACCTACGTTTATATAGTCAATCGAAGCACTTGCAACACAGCCAACCTTTACCTGCTCGATTTCACTTCCGAATACAGGTATCTTTTTAGCATTGGTTATAGGAAGAATATTGGTTTCGAGCTTACCTACGATGGTGTTATCGAGGAGATTTATAAAGCACTCGGCGCCTCTTTCAATAAGCTCGTTTGTTTTGGTATCAATGGTGGTAATATCGGCAACGGCGCTATCCATAATTTCCATACCGGAATATTTCTTTGCCGCTTCCTTAAGGCTGGTTATCTGAATCGGTGAGCTTGATTCATCGGTTGAATACATTACGCCGATTTTAAGGTCGGTTTTTCCCATAAATGCGGTTACAACCTCGAGCTGTTTTTCAAAGTTCGGAATATCCGAAGCACCGGTAACGCCCTTATAGTTAGCCATGGTTGCGGGATCGGTAACTGCGCAGTAAACTACCGGAATTCCCGCAGCTTCAGCCGCATTTGCCGCCGCAATGGCAGAGGGAGTTGCGATAGCGATTATTACCTTTGCCTTTTCGTTTACAAGGGTATTTGCCTGGGTTTGAGAAACGCTGGGGTCAAAGTTACTGTTGAGACGTTCAACGGTATAATTATTCAAATCAATACCGTTTTCTTCGAGGCCCTTAATAATTCCGTCATAACAGTTATTGAGAGAACCGTGTGAGCCGAACTGAATAATGCCGATGGTGGGTTTGCTCTGTGAGCAGGCGGTAAAGCATACCGCAACAAGGGAAATTGCCATCAGGATTGAAATGATTTTTACAATTTTTTTCATAGTGATTACCTCTTTCTTTTAAAGTTTATATAAATGAATTTATGCTTGAAAATTTACCTTTGCCATCGAAAATCAAGGTGCTTCATAATAAATCCTCCCAATAAAAAATCCCAAGTACCCTTACGGATACTTGGGACGAATAAACTTACCGTGGTGCCACCCAAATTAAAGCTGACGCTTTCACTCATAACGCATACCATCATACGCGGCGTTTTGGTAACGGAAACGCAACCCCGTCAAAGCCTACTCGTTATCTTTCGGTTTGCCCTCGAAAGCCCATTCGTACAAAAAGCACTACTGCATTCTCACCATCGGCAGTTCTCTGAAAGCGCTGAAATTGCACTACTATTCTTTCTCTTCGGTTTTTGTTTTTAACAATATACCACAAAATAAATACTTTGTCAAGAATAAATTTATTCTATTTCGAGCTCCTTAATCGAGCGATATTCAAAATCAACATTCTGAAGCAGAGCAGGATTTTTAAGAGCCGTTGCCGCTCCCTTTACAACGCTGTGTGTCGGGTCGGAATCGGTATGTACCTTTGTGCCGAAGTAATCCGCAATAAGCTCGCTCATACCGTTCATAAGAGATGTTCCGCCGGTGAGATAGATACCGTTTTCCATAATATCGGCAACAATATCGGGGTCGGTTTTTTCAAGAACCCTTCTTATATCATTACAGATTGAAAGAGCGGTATCGGCAATTACCTCGTGAACCTCGGTTGAGGTAATTTCAAATGCCTCGGGAAGTCCGCTTACAACATTTCTTCCCTTCGCCATAATCGCAAATTCCACCGGTCGCGCTACCGCCGTACTCAACTGCTTTTTGATACTTTCGGCGGTAAGAGGTCCTATCTGTATATTATATTCCTTTTTTACGTATTTTTCTATAAGCTCATCGAAGGTATTTCCTGCGGTTGCGGAAGAATCGCATTGTGCTATACCGCCGAGAGATATTGTGGCAATATCTGTTGAACCCGCACCCATATCTACAATAAGATTACCGGTAGGCTTCGAAAAATCAATACCGAAGCCGAGAGCAACTGCAATCGGGTTTTCTATAACACTTACATTTCTGCCGCCGCTTTCACTTATAAGCTGGGAAAGCGAATGGTGCTGAAGCTCGGTAACGCCGGTAGGTATTGAAGCCATAATACGCGGACGCAGTATCTTTTTACCGAAGCATCTCGACATATAGTTTTTAAGCATTTCGAGAGCCAAATCATAATCGGCGATAATTCCTTTTTTAATCGGGTGAACACAAAGAAGACTATCGGGTGTTCTGCCGATGGTCTGCCGTGCATCCTCGCCGTAATAAACCGGAAGAAGCGTATCAGCCTCAACCGTTATTACGCTGGGAAGTTCAAGCACTATTTTGGAATCGGAAAAAATAACGGTTTTTGAAGAACCTATATCAATTCCTATATCTGTTGTTGTCATATTTCTTCACCGTTTTCATTATATTCATTTTCTTTCGGTTTTTCAAGTCCTACCGTAACTGCCGCCGCGCAATACACATTTTCCACTCCTGCAAACATAAGAACCCTTGTGCATTCGTCCAATGTAGCGCCGGTAGTTATAAGGTCATCAATCAGCAAAACGTTTTGATAATCGTATCTTGCATTTGCCTTGAAAAGGTTTCTGATATTTTTAAAGCGTTCTGCCCTGCCCATATTATGCTGATTGTGATTTCCCGCCTTAAAAAGCATATTCTGATACGGAAGTTTTAGTCCCTTTGCAACCTTTTGAGCCAGCAGACCGCTATGGTCATACCCCTTGCGCTCAATCTTACCGTAGGCAGACGGCACACTCGTTACAGCATCAAACTTTATGTTTCCGAGCTCCTTACGTATCATATTCACCATAAGCGCCGCAAAGAAATCGGCAACTTCACCGTTATCATTCAGCTTATAATTATAGATACATTTCATCGCCGTATTTTCGGCATCGTTTACTATCGGAGCCACACAGCCTTTAAAACGGTAAATATTTTTAAGACAACGGCAGTTTCCCTTTTCGCCGCCGCATTTTATACAGAGATTTTCGTTATAGCTTATAAGCTTTTCACAATCCCCGCAAAGATACATTTCATTTTCAATTACCTTATTGCACGCGGCACATCTGCGCGGATAAACCAAATTCAGTACATCGTTTAATAAACTCATTTATCCGCCTCCCGCAAAAACTTTACAAGACCGGTATATCGAAGCATTCTTTTATCATTTGCCGCCATCTGCAAAAATACCGATTCACTTCCTACGATTATTAACAGTTTTTTCGCCCTTGTAACTCCGGTATAGAGAAGATTTCGGTAACGAAGCATCTGCGGCGCATCAATAAGGGGCATTATAACGCAGTTGAATTCACTGCCCTGACTTTTATGTACCGTTATGGCATACGCCAGCTCAAGTTCCCCTATTTCCTCCGATAGGTAATCCGCCGTTTTATCCTCGAAGCGGACCTTCATCATTCCCGCTCTTTTATCAATATCGGTAATTACCCCTATATCGCCGTTGAAAACGCCGCTTCCGTCCTCACCGTTATCCCTTTTCCATACTATATCGTAATTATTCTTTATCTGCATAACCTTATCGCCTACGCGGTAATAAATCCCCTTATATGCCATTTCCTTTTTGGAGGTTTCACGCGGATTTAAAAAGGACTGCAAAAGATTATTGAGGTTTACCGAGCCTGCGTCCATTTTACGCGAAGGACAAAGCACCTGTATATCCTCTTTTGGCGAAAAGCCGTATGCCGCAGGTATACGTTCTGTTACGAGCTCCAACACGGCATTTACGGTATCGGCGGGATTAGACCTTTTCATCATAAAGAAATCGGAATCAGCCTCATTTTTAAGCGAAATTTTACCGCCGCCGATAATCGAATGGGCATTGGTAACTATTTTACTTTCGAGTCCCTGCCTAAATACCGTTTCGAGGCGAACCGCAGGCAGACAATCCGACATAATAAGGTCGGAAAGTACATTTCCCGCGCCCACGCTCGGAAGCTGGTCGGAATCCCCTACCATAATTATTCGGCAGGAGGATTTTAAGGCTTTTATTAAATTTTCGAAAAGCAGAGTATCAACCATCGACATTTCGTCTATTATGATGGCATCGCAATCAAGCGGATTTTTTTCGTTTTTGCCGAAAATCTGCTTTCCGTTTTCTCCGAATGAGCATTCCAAAAGACGGTGCAAGGTTTTCGCCGCCACACCGGTAAGCTCGGTCATACGTTTTGCCGCTCTGCCGGTAGGTGCGGCGAGCATAACGTTTAAATTACGGTATCCGAGTATTTCGATTATGGCGTTGAGTGTGGTGGTTTTGCCGGTACCCGGTCCGCCGGTTAAAATAAGAAGACCGTTTTCAACCGCCGAAATTATCGCCTTTCTCTGCAAATCTCCGAATTTTATTCCGACACGGTTTTCACAGCGGTCAATTTCAAGCTTACTTACCGAAAAAACACTCGGAATATAATCCTTTATCGACATTAGGCGAGCCGCTATTCTGCGCTCCGCATTATAGTATTCGGGCAGAAACAAAAACTCCCGCCCCTCAATAAATTCGCTGTTAAGCTGTAAGGAGTCTACCAAATCCTCTACCGCAAAGCCGACATCACGTTCATCGGCATCGAGCAGGTTTGCCGCTACGGGTATCAGCTTATCTTTAGGCAGACAGGTATGACCGTTGCCGAGGTTTTTGCGAAGCACATACAGTATTCCCGCATTTATCCTCTCGCTTCGTGTGGTATCAAAGCCCAATGCTATGGCTATTTCCTCTACACGGTCAAATGAAAAGCCTATTTCCTCGTTACAAAGAACGTATGGGTTATCCTTCACTATATCGGTTGCTTTCGAGCCCAACTGCTTATAAATTTTCAAAGCTTCATCGGCATTTACGCCGAATGCGCTCAAAAACATAACTATATCCTGAAGACCGAACTGCTTTAAGTATTCATCGTGAATACTTTCCGCCTTCGAATATGAAATTCCCTTTATCTCGGCAAGACGTTCAAATTCGTTTTCGATAATTTTGAGTGTATCTTCGCCGAAGCGCTGAACTATAAGTCTCGCCGTGGCAGGTCCCACTCCCTTTATACTTCCGCTTGAGAGATACCGAAGCAGACTCGCCGCATCGTTTTTCACGGTTTTTTCAACCCTTGATGCCTTAAACTGCTCGCCGTAATTGGCATGGTAGGTGTACTCACCCTCGCAGGTTAAAAAATCGCCCTCGTTTATAAACGGCAGAGTTCCGACAACCGTCAATACACCGTCCTGCGTGGCAAGTGCAAGAACGGTGTAGGAATTTTCGGTATTACGGTATGTGATACGTTCAACTGTACCGCTTACCGTTTCTTTTTTTATCTCTTCCGCCATTTAAAACCTCTTATAAATTTTTCCGAATTCTTCTAAATTTTCAGCAAATATTATCGGCTTACCCGAAAACCTTTCGGCGCACACCCTTTTTTCCTCAAAATTCATATCCTCGGTGATAACCGCTACCTTTTCGGCATAGTTTTCACCGTGCCACGAAATTTCGTGAAGAGTAAGCATTATCTGCTCCTCGGCGTTATCCTTTTTCGGGAAAAGCACAAGGATTTTTTCCGCCTTTTTCGGGGGCCTTAAAACAATAACGCAGGCAATATGTACTATCTCGCAAAGACCGAGCACCGAAAGCAGAAGTGCCGCCGTTATCATTATTATTCTCACCATAATACCACCTCAAAACATACTATGCCCGAAGCTTGTATTATGTAAAAAGGATTCCGCTCATTATTAACGAAATCCTTTTTTCAGATTATTTTACGGTAATTGATGCCTGATAGCTTCCTATCTGCCAGATGCTCGCACCCGATTCGCTGTAAACTGCCGCCTCCGCAGTATATTCGCCCGCTTTTTTACCGCCTATATCAACCGCCGCATAAAGCGATTCGGCTTTAAGGGTTCGCATAATATCCTTCGGAGCGCAGATTTTAACGTTTTTAACCGGAGCCGTAAGGGTTACACTGAAATTGCCCTCGTTATTTATCGCCTTTACCTTTTCTACCGTAAAGATTTTTTCAACAAATGCGGAGGTATCTATTTTTACCGTTATTTTTTCAACATTATCGAGTATTTTTACGCCGTCCGCCAAAACCGGAGTTGTTTCAAAGCTTGAAGACGATTTTGAAATACCGAAAAAGTCAATCGAAGAAAGCTTGATTTCTTTTATTGAATCCACCGTTTCGGCAGGTCCTATAATGTTTACCTCGTTTGCCGAAAGGGTATATTTGATGAAGCTTGCATAGTTAGCCGGTGCATTTGAGAAATCGGGCTTAACCGCAACCGTTTTACGTTTGGAAATCGGAACCGATACCTTTATACTGCTTGCACTCAACGAATAGTTTGCCTTATTCAGTTCTTCGGAATTTTTACCGAGAAGCATTATTTCGCCATCGTAGGTTTTGGTTTCGGAGAGAATCTCATTTTCCTCTACAAGGGCAACCGCCTTATCTATCTTTTCCATTTCGGTACGCGGTCCCTTAACGGTTATCTTGTCCTCATCGGCATTACTGATTACCGGTTGCTCGGCAACAAGACCCGCAACGGCGCTTACGCCCTTAACAAGCGGAGTAACCGCAATTTGCTTGGTATCAATATAATCGAATGTGAGATTGAGCTGGGAAGGAGTTATCGAAACTACCGAAAACTCATTTTGATTATTAAGCTTGGTAACATTGAGCGGGATTGTATAATTGCCCGGTGCCGTAACATTGGCAAGAGAGGGCGAAACTACTATATCCTTTTCGGTCAGATTGCCTACAACATAGGCGGGTCCGCTTAATTTTACCGTAACGGTGGTTGAAACGCCCGAAATTTCATCGAGACCGAGTTCCCCCGCAACCGTTCCCGCCGTATCAATGGTTACGCTTATATTTGTGAGGGTTCCCTCGATATTCGGCGTTTGATTTATAACGATTACAAGCCAGAGAATAAAGGCGGCAAGTACCGAAAAGACTATTGTAAACTTTTTATTCGACAGAAGCTTTTTAAGTGAAAATTTATTCATAAAACTCATTTCTCCTCTTTCACCTCGCCGTTTTTCTTATCTTTTGGTCTGAAAAAATTTCTGATGCGGGTAAAGAGCGGAGCCTTGTCCTTTGTATCGTCAACCAAAAGGTACTCTTGAAGCGCTTTACGAAGTGTAATGGAATCATAATCCCTTGTGAGCGCTCCGTTGCAGGCAATCGAAATATTACCCGTTTCCTCCGAAACCACAACTACCACCGCATCACTCGATTCGCTCATACCGATTGCCGCGCGATGTCTTGTACCGAGCGCAGAATTCAAATCATTATTGGTGGTAAGGGGCAAAATACAGCCGGCGCTGAGAATGCGGTTATTGCGGATAATCATACCTCCATCGTGCAGAGGTGATTTCGGATAAAAAACATTCTGCACAAGCTCGGTTGAAATGGCGGCATCAATTTCGGTGCCGGTATCTGCAATTTCACCGAGGGGAGTTTTGCGCTCGAAAACCATCAGCGCGCCTATCTTCTTTTCCTGCATATTGCTTGCCGCTTTGCAGATTTCACCGATTATGCGGGTAGTTTTTTCGGATTCGGAATCTATCGCCTGCTTGCCGAGATTGCTTATATTGCTGTGTCCCATCTTTTCAAGGGCGCGGCGAAGCTCGGGTTGGAAAACGATTGCCGCTACGATTATGATTGAATCGGCAAATTTCATAAGAAGCCATTTAATCGTAACAAGCTCGAACCAATCCGCAAGAACAAAAATTGCAAGCACTACAAGTATGCCCTTTATGAGCTGACCTGCCCGCGAATCACGGAAAAACTTGATACACTCGTAAATTATAAAGGCAACTGCAATTATATCGAGTATATCGAAAAATCTTATATTTATAAAAGCGTAGAGTATTTGACTCCAAAAGGTATTTAAGGATTCCAGCATTTTCATCATCCTTTTCGCTAAAAATTTGTATATTTATTTATTATATAATAGCACAATATCGGGTCAGTATCAAGA
>JAGHTJ010000055.1 GCA_018065375.1 Candidatus Equinaster intestinalis
CTATAATGATATGTTTTTGTAGTTGCGGTCCGGATGTAAAGTTCATCGGCGGTTCCGCTAAAACCTCACCAAGTGCTGAAGACATTGAAAATGATGAAGCCAGATATGTTAATTTAGATGTAGAAATTACCGGCAAAGTTAAAAAGATATCAACTAGCAAGAGTTATGATTATTTTAGTGAGAAAAAGATTGTGTGGCTTAACCTCGAAGATGGAGATAATACATGGAGCGTTTTGGCGCCTGAATCGGATAGTAGTATCGAAAATATTTATGTTGGCAACAAGATATGGGCAAAAGGCAAATGTCATGGGGCAATCAAAGACACGGACGGAAACATTGCTGTTCAAATTTATGCTGAAGAAATTACAAAAGTAAATTAGGAATAGAGTATCAGCATAAAAGAAATTCAATAAAAAACGCAAAGAATTTCAAAAAAACACAAAACCCCTTGCATTTTTTGTTTTAATATGTTATACTTGACACAGAATAAGGATTAGGAGTAAAGAGTAGGTTATGCCTGCTCTTTACTTTTTGTAAAGATTGGAAGTGAAGCAAATGGCAGGCGTATCGGAAAAGGTTTATGCGCTTTTAAAGGAGCCGATAGAACAAACGGGGATAACCCTTTGGGACGTTAAATTTGTAAAAGAGGGCGCGTCTTATTTTCTGCGGGTTTTCATTGACAGGGAAGAAGGCATCGGTATTGACGAATGCACCGATATAACCCACCTTATAAACCCTATAATTGATGAGGCGGACCCGATTGAAAACTCATATTATCTTGAGGTTTGCTCCTGCGGTTTAGAGCGAGAGCTTACACGCGATTGGCATTTTGAAAAAATGCTCGGCAGAGCCGTAAAGCTTAAGCTTTATAAGGCGCTGAACGGTCAAAAACAATTCGCCGGAATACTCAAAAGTTATGACGGCGGCGTTTTGGTTGAGAATGAAAACGGAGAAATCTATTTTGAAAAAAAGGATTTTTCGGCAGTAGTTCTTGACGATATAGATTTTTAAATAAATTTCGGAGGTAAAACGGAAAATGAATAAGGACACTAAAGAATTTTTTGCAGCACTTAAAATGATGGAGGAGGAAAAGGGAGTTCCCCAGGAATTCCTCGCCGAGAAGATAGCAAACGCCATTGTGGTTGCGCTTCGTAAGGATTACGGCGGCAGAGACATTGTAACCTGCACGATAGACCCCAAGAAGATGGTCTTCGCCGTTACGGTAAGAAAAGAGATAGTAGACGAGGTTACCGACCCGGTTTCACAGATTTTAAAAGAAGAAGCGGTTGCTTTAAAATCAAAATCCATTGAAGACGGTTTTGTAGACATCAAGCTTGATACAAAGCAGTTCGGCAGAATAGTTGCTCAAACGGCAAAGCACGTTATCCGTCAGGGTATCAGAGAGGCCGAGCACGGTCAAACTTTGGCAGAATTCCAAAACCACAACCGCGAGCTTCTTACTGCTACCGTTCAGCAGATTGATGCCAAAACCGGCAATGCAACGGTTACTATAGGCAAAACCGAAACCATGCTGCCCAAGCTTGAGCAGGTTCCGGGCGAGGAGCTTCGCGAGGGCGACCTCATTAAGGTTTATGTAGTTGATGTAAAGGAAACCGAAAAGGGCCCCAAGATTATGATTTCACGTACCCATTCGGGACTTGTTCGCCGTCTTTTTGAGACCGAGGTTCCCGAGATTTTTGACGGTACCATTGAAATCAAGGCTATTTCACGTCAGGCAGGCGCGCGTACCAAAATTGCAGTATACACCGCAAATACCGAAATTGACCCGGTTGGTGCCTGCATAGGTCAGAGGGGCGCGAGAGTAAACAATATAGTTGAAGAGCTCGGCGGCGAAAAGATAGACATTGTAAAATACAGTGACGACCCCGCCGCATTTATCGGTGAGGCACTTTCTCCCGCAAAGGTTGTTTCGGTTGAGATTTTAAGCGAAAATCCCAAGTCCTGCAAGGTTACCGTACCCGATTCACAGTTATCCCTTGCAATCGGCAATAAGGGACAAAACGCAAAACTCGCCGCAAAGCTTACGGGCTGGAAGATAGATATACGTCCCGAAAGCGGATTTTACGGTGAAGATACAGAGGAATAATAATGCCTAAAAAAATACCGGTTCGTACCTGTGTGGGTTGCAACGAGGCAAAACCGAAAAGTGAATTTATAAGGGTTGTTCGTACACCGGGTGGCGAAATAATTTTAGATTTCACGGGCAAGGCAAACGGCAGAGGCGCATATATCTGTAAGGATATTAAATGCCTTTTAAAGGCGGAAAAGTCCAAAAGGCTTGACCGTACCTTCGGTCTTACCGTTGAAAACGAGGTTTACAGAAAACTTGAAAAGGAAATAGCAAATGGACAGTAAGCTTAAAACCTATCTGGGTTTTGCTTCAAAGGCCGGTAAACTGCTTTTCGGTATGGCAAAGGCGGCAGAGTCGGCAAAGAGGGGTAAAACCGGGCTAATCGTTTATGCTTCCGATATTTCGCCCAAAAGCCAAAAGGAATTGCTTTTTACGGCGAAGCAGTATAATGTGCAGGCGATGTTGTTGCCCTGCACCACAGATGAGCTCGAAAATGCAACCGGCAGAAAGGGCTCTGTAATATCGGTTGAGGACGATTCATTTGCAAAGGCCGTAAAAGAGCGGCTCAACAGTATTAAAGAAAATCAGGAGGGAACCTGCGATGGAAAAATACAAAATTAGTGATGCAGCAAAGGATTTTAACATTACTTCAAAAGAGCTCGTGGCTATTCTTGAAGAAAAAACCGGTGAGGCAAAGAAAACATCTGCTTCTTTGGTACCGGGCGAAATTGATATTCTTTTCGCAGTTATGACCGATGCTCACCAGGTAAAGAGCTTTGATGAGTATTTTGCAACAGGAGAAACCGCAAGAAAGAATGCCGCCGAAAAGAGAAAGGCGGATAAGGATAAAAAGCTTGCCGAGCAGATGGCAATACTCGAGCAGTTAAAGGCGGCGGCGCAGGCCGAGGAAAAGGCTAAACAAGAGGCAGAAAAGCCCAAAAAGCCCGCCGAAAAGGCCGAGAAAAAAGCCGAGCCCCAAAAGGCAGAGAAAAAGCCCGAGGCTCGCCCGGCAGATAAAAAGCCGGAGCCTAAAAAGGTGCCCGATGAGCCCCTGGTTGCTCCGCCTAAAAAGCAAAAGGTCGGCGGTGCCGCACCTAACAGAGGACCTGCTCAAATACGCCGTGTTGATACACGTACCGTTCAGGTCGATATGGATAAATACAACGAAAAATATGAAAATATCGCTCCTGCAAACTCGATGAAGGATAACTATTCGAGAAAGCAGAAGATTAAGCAGAAATCCCAGGATTATCGCCGTCCGCAGGGTGTAAAGCGCGAAACAGAGGCTGATAAGCTTCGCCGTTTACAGCTTGAAAAAATCAAGAAAACTCCCATTACCGTTACGGTAGGCGAGGAGATAACGGTAGGCGAGCTTGCCGCCGCTTTAAAGAAAACTGCGGCAGAGGTTATAAAAGAGCTTATGAAGCTCGGTATGATGGCAACCGTAAATCAGGTTATTGATTACGATACCGCCGAAATAGTTGTTACCGAAATGGGGGCAAAAATCCAGAAAGCGGTTGTTGTTACCATTGAGGAGCAGATTATGGACGAAACCGAGGATACCGAGGAAAACCTCAAGCCCAGAGACCCCGTAGTAGTAGTTATGGGCCACGTTGACCACGGCAAAACCTCCCTTCTTGATGCTATCCGCGATACCGCAGTTACCGATACCGAGGCCGGCGGTATAACCCAGGCTATCGGTGCTTACAGAGTAAACTGTAAGGGTCAGGATATAACCTTCCTCGATACTCCCGGACACGCCGCATTTACTGCAATGCGTCAGCGCGGAGCGATGGCAACCGATATTGCCGTGCTCGTTGTTGCGGCGGACGATGGTATTATGCCCCAAACCATTGAGGCAATAAGCCACGCCAAGGCGGCAAACGTTCAGATAATAGTAGCCATCAATAAGATGGATAAACCCGAAGCCAATCCCGATAGAATTATGCAGCAGCTCACCGAGCATTCACTCGTTCCCGAGGAATGGGGCGGCGATGTTATCTGCGTACCGGTTTCGGCAAAAACACATCAGGGCATTGATAAATTGCTCGAAAGCATTTTGCTTGTTGCCGAAATGATGGAGCTCAAGGCAAATCCCGATAGAAGAGCCAAGGGCGTTGTTATTGAAGCAAGACTCGATAAGGGCAGAGGACCTATCGCAACACTTCTCGTTCAAAACGGTACTCTCCGTTCCGGGGATATTATCGTTGCGGGAACATCGGTCGGCAGAGTTCGTGTAATGACCAACGAAAACGGCAAGAAGCTAAAGGAAGCCGGTCCGGCAGTTCCGGTTGAAATTTCGGGACTTGACGAAACCCCGAGCGCAGGCGATAACTTCGATGCAGTATCCGATGAGCGTCTTGCGCGTCAGCTCGTTGAGCAGAGAAAGCAGAAGGCCAAAGAAGAAATATTCAATTCGAAACAAAAGGTTACACTCGATAACCTCTTTGAGCAACTCCACGAGGGAGACCTTAAGGAGCTGAATATCATCGTAAAGGCTGATGTTCAGGGCTCGGTTGAGGCAGTAAAGGAAAGCCTTGAAAAGCTCTCAAATGATGAGGTAAGAGTAAAGGTTATCCACGGTGCAGTGGGTGCTGTAAACGAGTCGGACGTAGTTTTGGCGCAGACCTCGGGAGCCATTGTAGTAGGCTTTAATGTTCGTCCCGATGCGGTAGCCAAGGAGCTTGCCGAGCGTGACGGCGTTGATGTTCGCCTCTACCGTGTAATTTATAACTGCATCGAGGAAATCGAGGCGGCTATGAAGGGTATGCTCGCACCCAAGTACAGAGAGGTTATTCTCGGTACCGTTGAGGTCAGAAACACCTATAAGATTTCGGGTGTAGGCACTATTGCCGGCGCCTATGTTACCGATGGTAAGGTTATCCGCTCTGCACAGATAAGGGTTGTAAGAGACGGTATAGTTTTGGCAGAAGATGCCATTGATTCTCTGCGCCGCTTTAAGGACGATGTTAAGGAAGTAGCCCAGGGCTATGAATGCGGTATCGGTCTGGAGAGATTCAGCGATATTAAAGAGGGCGATATTTTCGAGGCATTCATTATGGAGGAATATAAGGACTGATGGCAGGATATAAAATCGGCAGAATAACCTCCGATATAAAATTGGCGGTTGCTGAAATTCTGCGGGACGTAAAAGACCCGAGAGTGAGCAAGCTTTTAAGTATAGTAAAGGTTGATGTTTCGGGAGACCTTTCGTATGCAACCATTTACGTAAGCGCAATCGAGGGTAGTGAAAAAACAAAAGAGTCGGTAAAGGCTTTAAAGGGAGCGGCAGGATTTATCCGTCGTGAGCTCGGCGCACGCCTTTCGCTTCGTAAGGTGCCGGAGCTTCGCTTTGTTGCCGATGATTCGATAGAAAAAAGCACACAGATTTCAAGAATTATTGACTCCTTTAAAAAGGATTGAGGAAATTAAAGTGGAAAACAACTGTAATCAGCTCAAGCTCGGTGAAGTTTGCAGGTATTTAAAAAAGCATAACGATTATATTATTTTAACCCACGTATCGCCGGACGGTGATACCTTGGGTTCGGCGTATGCCCTCGCTCTCGCCCTTGTTTCGATGGGAAAGAGGGCATTCGTGGTGTGCAGTGACGAAATACCCGCAAAGTACGATTATTTCATAAAGCAGGCAAATTTAAAATCCTTCGATTATAAAACAATCGTAGCCGTTGATGTTGCCGATGCGAAGCTTCTCGGAAGTCTTTACGAGGATTATTCCGAAAAAATAGAGCTTGCCATTGACCATCATATTTCCAATACACGGTATGCCAAAAATCTCTATCTTGATGCGTCAGCCTCGGCAACGGCGGAATGTATTTACGAGATAATAAGAAAAATGCGGGTAAAAATAACCCCGCTTATGGCTACCGCACTTTATACCGGAATAATAACCGATACGGGTTGCTTCAAGTATTCGAATGTTACTCCAAAAACCCATAAAATAGCGGCGGAGCTTTTCGGCTTCGGCATAGATGCGGCGGATATAAGCCGCAGAATGTTCGATACCAAATCGAAAGCCTGTATGGAGCTTGAAAAAATGGTGCTTGCCGGTGCAAAATACCTTTTTGATGACCGTTGTATGATGCTCACCGTAACACTCGATATGCAGGAAAAGTCTCAATGCCGACCGAGTGATTTGGAGGTAATAGCTCCGATTTCACGAAGCGTTGAGGGTGTAAAAATCGGAATTACGGTTAAGGAAACCGAAAGGGACGTCTATAAAATTTCTCTGCGCACCTATGAGCCCTTTGATGCTTCCGCGATAGCCCAAAAGCTTGGCGGCGGCGGTCATAAGGCGGCGGCAGGCTGTACCGTAAAGGGCGACCTTGATACCGTCTGCAACAAAATCGAAAATGCAGTAGGAGAGGCAATAGCAGAGTATGATAAAGGGACTGATATTAGTAAATAAGCCGAGCGGAATCACCTCATTTTCGGCGGTTTCGCGGATAAAACGTCTGGCAGGCGAAAAAAGGGTAGGACATACGGGAACTCTCGACCCCATGGCAACGGGAGTTCTTCCGATTTTTGTAGGTCGTGCCACCGCCCTTTGCTCATATCTTCTCGAGGCGGATAAAATCTACAGAGCAACCTTTCTTTTCGGCAAAACCACCGATACCTATGATGTTACCGGCAATGTTATCTCTGAAAGCCCGGTAAATTTTGATGCTTCAAGGCTTCAAAACGCCATAGAAAACTTTACCGGAGAGATAAGCCAGGTGCCTCCGATGTATTCCGCTCTTAAAAAGGACGGCGTACCCCTTTATAAGCTCGCAAGACGCGGCGAAAAGGTTGAAATCGAGCCGAGAAAAGTTGTGATTTACGGAATAAGGGTTTTAAAGGAACTCGAAAATAATGAAATCACACTCGAAATCAAGTGCAGTAAGGGTACATATATCAGAAGCCTTTGCGCCGATATGGGAGAATATCTCGGCTGCGGTGCAACACTAAAGGAGCTTTGCCGGGTAAGCACATCGGGATTTGATATTTCCGATTGTGTAAAGCTCGATGATTTAACCGAAGATAATATAAAAAATTTCATTTTAAGTGAAGAAAAAGCAGTAGAATATATGCGCGTCGTTTCGGTAAGTAAGCCGCAGGCGGTGAGATTCTGCAACGGAGGAGAGCTGGGGCTGGAAAGGCTTAAGTTTTCTGCCGGTGAGGACGGCGAAAATCTGCGGGTAAAATACGGCGATAAACTGCTTGGTATCGGCAAAACCGATATTACTGCCGCCGCAGTAAAGGTAAAATGTGTTTTAACGGGAAGTGAAGAGCTTGAATAAAACCGCAGTTGCGCTCGGCACCTTTGACGGACTGCATAAAGGACATATAGAGGTACTCAAAAGGGCTTTGTCGTTTGGGAAAGAGGCAATAGCGGTTACTTTTAAGGTGCCTCCGAAAGCCTATTTTGAAAAGGAAATATTAAATATAATTTCGCCCGAGGAAAAGGAAAAAGCCCTTAAGAAAATGGGATTTTCGAGGGTGGTTTTTCTTGATTTCGATAAGGTGCGGGATACCGAACCCGCCGAGTTTTTAAGGGATCTTAAAGAAGAATATAACTGCTCTGCCGTTTCCTGCGGCTTTAATTACCGCTTCGGAAAAAACGGTGCGGGAGACACCACGCTTTTGCGCTCCTTTTGCGAAGAAAACGGTATTAAGCTTTGTGTGGCAGATGCCGTTAAAGAGGGAAAAGAGGTAATCTCCTCTACGCTGATTCGTTCCCTTTTGGCAAAAGGTGAGCTCGAAAGGGTAAACGATTTGTGTGTTGCTCCCTTTGGATTTGCCGCCGAGGTGGTGCACGGAGACGCGCGCGGCAGAACGATAGGCTTCCCAACAGTAAATCAGAATTATCCGAAGGATAAAGCGCCGGTAAAATTCGGTGTTTATAAAAGTGAAATAACGGTGGATGGCAAAACCTATAGGGCGATAACCAACATCGGGAAAAGACCGACCTATAAACTCGATTATATCATTGCCGAAACCTATATTGTTGATTTTTCAAAGGACGTTTACGGCAAAACGGCAGATTTAAGGCTTTTAAAATTTATCCGCCCCGAACAAAAGTTATCGGGAATTGAAGAGCTTAAAAAGCATATTGAAATTGATATAAAAAAATAGAACCTTGCAAAGCAGTGTTTTATTTTTTATACGGTTGTTTAT